>CALDOC010000539.1 GCA_937914675.1 uncultured Sulfurimonas sp. | reverse complement strand
TATCCGCTACGACAGCCGTTACCTTGCATACCTACTTTCCATCTTTGACTTTGAAATAGGTGCTAACACTTCTGAGAGCGGGTCCACTATTTTGATTGTTTCTAAAGCGTCAAAAAAAGCTGGATGACTCATAGTATGTTTTCCTTTCTAATGACCTTAGCTCTTACAACGACTTCGGCGCTCTGAACGTCAAATACGTCATCCACTTCCAAAGATGAAATATCGATAACGACGGAATTTTGAGATAGTTGAGCGAATCCCGTTTTTGTTTTAAACTTGGGGTTATTGGATTCCAACGTCTTTTGTAAATTTGAGAGTTGATTTTGAGCGTTCTTTGTAACGGAGTCCATGGCGAAAGGAAATCTACTTTTGATATGTTGTAACTCTTTAGTGAAGTTTTGTATCTTAAAACTCATGCTTTGCTCAAAAGAGCTTTTAAATCTTTGTATCTCGTCGTTTTTCAACATAAGCTTTTTTTCTACCGAGTGTTGAGAATAAGAATTTTGCAAATGGAAAAGTTCTTGTTGTTTTGAATGAAGTTTTTGATTTAACACTTGGGCATACTGAGAAGAAATTGAATCTAAATATTGATACAGTTCATGAGTGTCTGGCAAAATCATTTCCATGGCGGCGCTTGGAGTGGGAGCTCTCAAATCCGCTACAAAATCGCTTATTACCCAATCTATCTCATGACCTATAGCCGACGCTAGAGGAGTGTTCGCTCTAAATATGGCGTCCGCGACAATCTCTTCGTTAAAAGCCCATAAGTCTTCAATGCTGCCACCGCCACGCGCCACCACGAGAATATCATAGCCTTTTAAATCAGCTATGCTTATGGCTTGCGATATTTCGCGAGCGGCGTTTTGACCTTGGACCAAAACGTCATAAACGTCAATTTCAAGCAATCTGTATCTACTGTTTGCCACTCTCAACATGTCTTGAAGAGCCGCGCCGGTCGCAGAGGTTATGAGAGCGATTTTTTGAGGAAAACGAGGGAGTTGTTTTTTAATTTCAACGTTAAAATAGCCCTTCATGGAGAGTTTTTGCTTTAATTGCTCATAGGCGAGAGCTAAAGCGCCCTGTCCCGAGGGCTCAATGGTAAAACAGTTTATTTGATAACTTCCGCGAGGCTTGTAAAGAGTTATTGCCCCGTTTAAGATGACTTTCATGCCCTCTTCAAGACGAAATTTTAGTTTACTGGCGTTGCCTTTAAACATCACGGCGCTTATGGATGAAGAACTGTCTTTGAGAGTGAAATAAATATGTCCACTGCCATGAAACGTGACGCGAGAGAGTTCGCCCTCCACAAGCACTTGACTAAAACTCTCTTCTAGTAAGCCTTTTATCTGCTCATTTAGTGAGGAAACACTAAGAGTATGCAAAAGAATTGTTCCTTACTTTTTACGGGCGATAAGGAGAGTGGAAATATCCATGGAAAAACTTTTTGTATAAAGCATCTCAAAACCTGCTCTTTCCAACTCGTTTTGCATATTTTCAACTGTTGAAAAATCTCCAATCGAATTGGGTAAGTATTCATAGGCTTCTAGGTTTTTAGAGATAAAACCACCGACTTTTGGTAAGATTTTATTCATGTAAAAATCTCTGATTTTTCCAAGAAACGATGGGTTTTCATTTTTCATAAACTCCAAGATAACGACTAATCCATCTTTTTTAAGCACGCGATTAAACTCTACCAACGCCGCTTCGCGTTCCACTACGTTTCTAATGCCGTAAGTTATGCTTAGAATATCGGCGGTGGAATCACCCAAAGGAATCTCTGTCGCTTTAGAAATATGATAATTAAATTTAGGATATTTTTTACGAGCGACGTTCACCATTCCCTTGGATGGGTCGACTCCAACGATTTCGCCAATGGCGATGCCAGATTTCTCAGCCGCTTTTTTCCAAAAATCCATCATGTCGCCCGTCCCGCAAGCGACGTCCACAATCTTGTCCAAGCTGTCTTTAGCGCTATATTTATACGCCAAATCACAAGCCTTTCTTCTCCAACTCTTATCAACCCCCATACTCATGACACGATTCGCCGTGTCGTAAGTTGGCGCAATGTCATCAAACATTGATACAATTTTTTCTTGTTTTTGCGCTTTTAGTTTACCATTACTGCTCATAAGTTTATATCCTTTTCATCCACATTATTATATCTTGATTCTCTTTACGAATATCTAAAATTTTGAACTTGTCATGAGTATTCTCAAAACCACTCTTTCCACCAAAAGTAGGCGCTAAATAGCATAAATAGTAATCGACTACGTCAAGAGTCAGCTCAAACATTTTTGAACTTCCTTCAATCATTACATTCTTATAATTTTCTAATTTTGAAAAATTATCTTCTATGTAAACTTTACGCTCCTTGAGAGTAAAAAGAGGGATGGTTCTGTCAAACTCTTTGTCTCTTGAAAGAATCAAAACATCAGGAGCTTTTCCATTAACCAATCTTGCGTCTAACGTTGGTCTGTCGATTCTAACCGTGTTACCGCCAATAACGAGCAAGTCGCATGCGTCGCGCATAGCATGAACGTTTTTTCTTGACTCTAAAGAGCTTATTATCCCATCGTCGGTAGTCGCGTTTAATCTCTGAGCCCATTTGAAAAATACAAATTTTCCATCTAAAAACTTTTTAAAGGGGAATAGCAACAAATCACAATCTTCTTTTAATATTTCATTTCTAACGACGCAAGAACTTTTTTCCAGTATTTTATTGCCATTCGCCGCGTCTTTATTAAAATCATTGGAACCAACAAATACTTTTTTGATGCCTAACATTGATAAAAGAGAAGCGCATGATGGCGTTTTTCCGATATGAGAGCAAGGTTCTAAAGTAGTATAAACCGTAGAATGTACAAAAAGATTATTATGATTTTCTAGTAGATAAGCATGGATTTCATGCGATGATTTGATAGTTAATATTTTTGAATCGTTAGAAAGTTTAAAATAAGCGTCTTTTAAAGCCAGGACTTCGGCATGAGGTTCACCAGCTTTTTGATGCGCGTTAAGCGATAATAGTTCATTGTTTGAACCGACTATGCAGCATCCAACCGCTGGGTTTGGATAAGTTAAACCTTGATATTTCCAAGCCTCTTTAATGGCGAGGCTCATATAAAAGTTCTTATCTATTACCATTCAAAGTATGTTTTGGCTTTGTTAATATCGTTGAATTCTAATTCAACAATTTCCTCGTCATTTTGCACAAAAATTTTAGAGCCTTCAACTTTCGTCAAAACTCCTCTAATTTTATCTTTATTCGAACAAAGAATAGATACTTTTTCACCTATGGACTTTTTAAAATTGCTTATGCTGGATATTTTTCTTTCAATGCCCGCGCTTCCAACTTCAAGTCTATAGTCGCCCGATACTGGCGGAGTAACGTCTAGAAGTGGGGATATAAGATGCGTAAGTTCAACGCACGAGTCGAGACTTACGCCCTTGCGTTTGCCATCTTCAACTTCTTTTGACAAAACGCTGACTCTATAAATCGTTTCATCGTTTTCACTTACAATGACGGCGTCGTAAAGTTCTAAATCTAAGGACTCGACAAGTGAATTTATATCGCTTTGTAAACTCATGCTTCTTCCTCGCTTACTGGTTTTGCTATTTTTTTAAACAATTCATCAAGATGATTTGACTTTTCAAACTGCTCATCAAACTCAAAAGTAAATTTGGGACAGCGATACCAACCTTGATCTTTAAGACAATAAGTCTCCACTATGGGACGGGCGTTTTTTAAAAGCTTAATATAATCTTGCTTTTCTTGTTCTGTAAACTCATTTGGATGTATGTAAACTTTGGCGTCGCTTTTGCCACGAGAACATTTAACTTCGATAACGTTTAACGAGTGAAGTCTTTTATCGTTCATCGCGCCAAGCGCTTGAGGGATTAATTCTAAGAGAACTGACTCAGTTCTCTTAAGTTTTATTTGCGCTTCTGTCATTTATAAAGAAACTTTTTGCTCAACTTTTTTGAACGTTTCGAGAATATCTCCAGGTATAACGTCGTCATACCCACTGATAACAACGCCACATTCATAGCCGTTTCCAATTTCTTCGACATCGTCTTTGAAACGCTTAAGTGAAGTCAATTTACCCTCGTAAGTCACAACGCCATCGCGAATAACGCGAACCATGCCGCCACGGACAAGCTTGCCATCAACGACAATACAACCCGCAACCATGCCTTTTGGTATTTTAAACACTTCTTTAACTTCCGCTTGACCAGTGTTATGTTCCGTAAATTTAGGCGCCATCATTCCAGTCAGCATGCCAGTCATATCATCAAGAAGTTTATAGATAATTGAATAAGTTCTAATATCCACGTTTCTTTGTTTAGCAAGCGCTTTTACGCCACCTGTTGGACGAACGTTAAAACCAAGAAGCACGCAGTTTTCACTGTTGGCCACAAGTTCAACGTCGTTTTCAGTAATTCCACCAACTCCAGAACTTATTACGTTAATTTTAACTTCGTCGTTTCTCAACTCGTTGAGTGAAGACTTGATAGCTTCCAATGAACCATGAACGTCAGTTTTAAGCACAACTTTAAGAGATTTTAGTTTCCCTTCCGCAATCATTGAAGTCATATCTTCCAAAGTTGATTTAGTTGAATGAGAAAGCTCTTTATTTCTATCATATTCATGACGTTTGAGAGCGAACTCTTTGGCTTCTTTATCACTCTCCATAACCATCATTACTTCACCAGACGATGGAACTTCGTTTAATCCGGCCACAACCGCGGTATGACTTGGAAGAAGAAATTTAATTTGCTTTTTATTTTCGTCTATTAGCGCTTTAATGCGACCATAAGCGCTACCACAAACAACGTAATCGCCAACTTTCAACGTACCATTTTGAACAATTACGGTTGCAACTGGTCCACGGCCTTTCTCAAGAGAAGACTCAACAACGACAGCTTTCGCCATTGTGTTTACGTTTGCCTTGAGTTCTAAAACTTCAGCGGTAATAAGAATGTTTTCAAGTAAAGCGTCAATTCCCAAGCCACTTTTCGCAGATACTGGAATAAACTCTATATCTCCACCCCAATCAACTGGATTAAGCCCTTGTTCCGCCATTTGACCTTTAACAAAATCTGGATTAGCGCTCTCTTTGTCCATTTTGTTAAGAGCGACAATTACTGGAACTCCTGAGTCTTTAGCAAGTTTTATAACTTCAAGCGTTTGAGGTTTAACTCCGTCATCCGCAGCCACAACGATAATGATAATATCCGTAACGGCAGTACCGCGTTGACGCATAGAGCTAAAAGCGGCATGTCCCGGAGTGTCTAAAAACGTAATCGCTTTTCCATTTTGCTCAACTGTGTACGCGCCAATATGCTGAGTAATGCCACCTGCTTCGCCTTCTGTAACTTTCGCTTTACGAATTGCGTCTAGCAGTGAGGTTTTACCATGGTCGACATGTCCCATGATTGTAATAACTGGAGGGCGTTCCGTTGCCTCAGGATCTGATTCAATGTCTGATTCAACATGTTTAAATTCATCTTTAGGGTCAATGATCGTTACTTCAACGTCAAACTCTTCACTAAGGATTTCAATCTCGTCATTACCTAAAAAATCATTTTTAGTCATCATCAGTCCAAGATCAAAAAGAACTTTAATAATCTCAGACATTGGACGATTTAAAGCTTCCGCAAATTCATATACGCGAATGTCTTCTGGAATTTCCACATGCGTTATCACTTCATCAATTTGATCGGCTTTTCTATATTTCTTTTTATCGTCTTTACGAACTTTTCTACCACGAGGAGCCGCTTTTTTGTTTGCGTTTCTGCCAGCTGGTTTGGGAGCCCTTGGCTTTCTTACTTCTTCCGCTACAAGAGCCGCTCTTTCCGTTGCGTTTAAGTCTAGCAATACAACTTGATTATCCATATCCATGGAGACGTCGCTCATCGCTCCACCAAAAATATCTAGGCGCTTGCCTTGTTCTTGCTTACCTACGGTACGAGAACTTTGTTTAGTTCTTTTCTTTAAAGCAAGTTCGGCTAAAACTTCTTCACTCATTTTTCCATAAGAAGAAATCGAAGTTTGTTTCTCTGGTAGAGCAAAAGTCTCTTCCACTTTTGGTTTTTTCTTTTTAACAATTGTTAGACCGCTTCTTTTGATAGCGGGTCTTACGGAAGGAGTAACAACTTTTAAGGTGCTAACGGGTTTCACTTGTTTTTCTGTATTTATTGGAGCGTCCGTCAATTCTGAATTTTCTTTTTTAGCTATTTTGCTTTCAATTGCTTCTACAACTATTGCATTGTTCTCAACTTTCTCATCTTTTAAAGTTTTAACGTCAAGTTTGTTGTCTTCTTTTTCTATTTCAATAGGAGTTTTTTTAGTAGTATCACTTATAGCTTTTGCAATAGTAACTTTTACAGGTTTTGCTGATTCTTGTTCATCTTCACCATTCATAATGTAGTTTGCTAAACTTTCAGCTTGTTTAATCGTAACGACGCTCTGCGCCGATTTAACTTCAAAACCCAATTTTTTTGCTTTATCTAAAACATCTTTAGAAGCTATACCTAGCTCTTTTGCAATTTCGTGTACTCTAACTTTTTCTGTCATCAATGATGATCTCCTTTAGTTGTTTCATAAATTTATCTTTGTCTTTATTTCTACACTGTCTCATTAGCGCTTTAGAAATTTTTTTTTCTACTTCAAGACAATTTTTGCATAAATAAAAACTTCTACCACTATCTATATATTTATCTATATCGCCATTGATACATTGTAGTCGCAATAGCTGAGTTTGCATATCTCTTTCTCTGCAAGATACGCACATTCTGATAGGTATATGAAAATTTCTCGCCATTATATCTTAAACTTACTTTATTTAATAGAGTTTATCGCTCTATTATTAACCCATTATTGTCAAAGTCTAAAACTTTCACTTCAAAATCTGGAAACTTTTGAGCAAGTTTGTTTGCAATCATGAGTGAATCATCATCATACACAAGAGAAAAAAACGTAGAACCGCTTCCTGAAAGAGTGCTCATTAACGCTCCACTTTCATATGCGGTTTTCTGCACGGAAAAAAGTTCAGGAAGAGTCTTCATTCTCGCCTTTTGATGAAACCTATCTTGCGCCGCCAATTTTAACATTTCCCAATCTTCATTAAAAAACGCGGCCACCGTCACCGCCGTATGGGACAGGTTGTAAACGGCGTTCTCTTTTGAATATGATTTTGGCAAGACCGTGCGCGATTTTAAAGTATTCATCTGTTTATTTGGAATTACTACAACCGCTTTTAAATAATCCGGCAAATGCTTTTGCTGTGAAAAAACTTTATTTTTTTCAATTGTGGCTACGTTAAAACCACCCATGACGGCAGGAGTGATATTGTCTGGATGCGATTCATACACAAGCGCGTGATTAAGTATGCGGCGCTTTGAAACTCTAATGCCGGAGGCTTCATGAGCGCTAGCGATAGCGCTTACAATAACTGCCGAAGATGAACCAAGTCCTCTCGACATGGGAATTTCGTTATAAAACGTAAATTTAAAATTTTGTTTTCTTTTAGTCAAACGTAAAAAATGTTCATTAAATATGCTAACAAAAAGATTGTTGCCTTTTAATCTTAAATTATTTTCACCCTCGCCTTTAATAGCCACGCTAAAAAATTTCGATGGGTGAAATTCCACTTTGTTCCTAAGGTCTATCGCTAGGCCTAATGAATCAAACCCTGGGCCAAGGTTGGCAGATGTCGCTGGTACGCTTATTATCACTAATACTTCCTATCCAACGGCGCCTATCATATAAAGCGGAGCCGTATTTGTGCTAAACTCATTATAATCAAGTACATCTCGAAGCGTAAATTCCACTTCCGGCGCCGTTTCTAATTTCTGAGTTTTTATTTCTGATGAAATCTTAACAAAATATAGCTTTCCTATCGCTTTTATAGGTTGGCTTTTATTGAAATAAAACGCGTCCGTAGCAAAAAGCGGTATGTTCTTTAGAATACTTATAGATTTAAGAAAAACATACGTCACTTTAATCGCCATAAAACTACCTGGGCCATTCGCGTAAAAAAGTTTTTGTATATTGTATTTTTTAAATAGACTCTCAAAAATAAGAGGAAGAACGTCTGAACTTTTTTCACTCGACTCTATCGAGTCTAAAAGCATGTTGTTCTCATAAATTCCTATTTTTATTGGAGAAGTTAGAGTAACTAAAACAATATCTACGTTTTTAAGCATACGCTTTTTCTAACTCTGCCGTTTTAGCGCCAACTAGTTCTATGACTTCATAGTTCTCAGCGTCTTTTAGTAGTTCTAACGTAAGCTTATGATTTAAATCGTGACTTCCCGCCATAGCTTCATAATTTCCAATAAAATTCATTCCAATAAGGCTCATATCGCCTATTGCGTCTAAAATTTTATGTCTAACAAACTCGTCCGTAAATCTAAGACCTTCGGGATTTAAAATCTTTTTTTCATCAAGAACTATCGCGTTTTCCAAAGAGCCGCCAAGAGCTAAACCTTTTGAACGAAGATACTGCACTTCATGCAAAAAGCCAAACGTCCTTGCGCGGGATATTTCATTTTTATAACTCTCTTTTGTAAATTTTAGCACGTACGCTTGTTTTTGAATCACGGGATGAGGAAACCTTATCGTAAAATCATATTTCAAATCAGGGGAAGGAGACAGTTTTACGTACTTTTCGCCATCTCTTACTTCAACTTCTTTTTTAATTCGCATAACTTTTTTTGGCAAATCCAATTCCGCAACGCCAGCTTCATCTAAAAGCATGCAAAAACTAGCGCTACTCCCATCCATGACGGGCACTTCATCCGCGTCGACAATCACTCGTAAATTATCTATTCCATAAGCGTATACGGCTGATAGAAGATGTTCTATCGTAGATATGACATACCCGTCTTTACCGATAACCGTTGCCATTTTTGTGTCAACAACGTTTTCTGGTATCAAAGGAATTGACACGCCAACGTCGCTGCGATAAAACACAATTCCACTATTTGATTCGAGTGGCTCAAGTTTTAGTCGCACGGGAGAACCTTTATGAAGTCCAATTCCTACTAATTCAACGCTCTTTTTTATAGTTGTCTGATACATATAAAATCCTTAGTCTCTGTCGATAATCTTTTTTGCGCTTTTTATTATGTCATATATGTTTAATTGTATCCATTTTTTATCCATCCACTCTTGAGGACGAACTTCTACGCCTTGAACCAATACTCCAAAATGAAGATGATCTCCCATAGCATAACCACTTTTTCCTGTTTTTGCTATGGGAGAATTAGAACTAACCAAATCACCCCTCGCTATGTCCACGCTAGAACAGTGACCATAAAGAGTATAGAGTCCAAGACCATGAGATATGATAGGCATATTTCCGTAAAGTCCATTGTAATCAGTATAAACGACTTTGCCAGAATTATTCGATACGATGGAAGCCATGGAGTGGCTAGCCATGTCTATGCCTACATGGTAAGCTTCACTAATGAAATTTCCATCATAATAATACTTTCTATGGTCACCAAAATGCGCGACAACTTGACCATTTTTCAATGGATATAAAGAGTTAACTTTAAAATCGCTAATCATTTCAGAGGGAACTTCGGACGTTACTTCATGAATCAAGCGCTCATTTTTCGCTCTGATGTTCTCGTTTATTATTTTGAATCTCTCAAGCGAGTTTTCAACGCCTTGAGTCTCTTCAAACTCTTCTGCCAAATCAGCTATTTTTCCTTTTAGAAAATTCTCTTTTAAATTAATTTTCGAAAGTCTGTAGTCTTTATTTTGTAGATAATAAGGGATATACGATTTAGCGATATTGCCCGCCTTGTCTTTTGTAACGATCGTCGCTTTAAAGTTTTTTTCAAGAATTGACCATGCTATGAGAGAGATGTAATAATTCTCTTTATAAAAAGGTACCGCCTTAAATATTTTTTCACTCTCCGACTCTATAAACACTGATTCAAGATTTTCGTCGGTAACCTTAAATATAACAAGAGCCGAGCCACCGCGAGATATTTTATATGAATTTCCTATTATGTTTAGTTGCGGTTTTTTATTGTCTATTTTCAACTTAACTATCTCTATCGCGCTATTTCCTTTTAGAAAGTTCCACTTGCTTCTATCTATAGCCGTAACGATTAGTTCAATCTCTTTATCTTTCGTAATGTAAGTAGATCTAGGCGGTTTTATAGTAATGTTTAACAATTTTTCCACTGTAATTGGTTTTTCATATTCTAAGTCGGTTTCACCCTCTTTTGTTTTTAATATTACTTTATACTCTTTTAATCCACTATCATCGGAAATAGATAAATTTAGAGGTTCCTTTAGATTCCAAAATCCATTGTTTTCTAACGTTATTTTTGGCAATTCTCGTTCAAACGTAGCTGAGAAGTAGATATACAACGCTCCAGCTATCATAAAGAGAATTACGGTTAAGCCTAGAAATGACGATTTATTATTGTTATTATTTTTCAATTTAATTTCCTTTTATTAATTGTATTAGCTCATTATCACGATCGCTATCTAGTAAAATAGCAATTTGTACATGAATAACGCTAAGAGATTCTTTCATAATTATATACGCTTCTTTTAGCGTTGCTCCGGATGACTTTAAGTCGGCTCGACTTATGTGAAATATCGCCACTGTTGCGTCATTGAGTAAAGTCATGTCCTTAAACATAATGGCTTTTAATCTAAATAAAGAGAGTGGCTGACTTTTTAAAATTAATTCATTGCATAACGAGTACTCAGCCTCAAGCTCTATCAAATGGGCCATAATGGCAAAAATTTTACCATCGATTTTAGTCTCAAAAGAATTATGACAATTCTTAAAAAGACCCGCGTATAGAGCCGTAGCCATCTTCTTGTTTATCTTTACGTCATTTGTTATAAAGATTTCATAAAGAGAATTTTTAAAAATTCTCATATCGATTATCAAATCAGCGCTTGCGCTGACGACTTGTCTAGTGTTTTTATACCATGGCACGCAAGCGAGATTAGAATCAAGAGCGTCTTTTTCACACACCAAAGAGACTTTTTTATGCAATTGCAAAACATACGTATACAACGCGCTCGACTCTGAAAACGAGTCGCTATTGGTTAAAATAACAATATTATTCGCTTTATCTATTTCTGTAAGTGATATCAATTATAAGAACTCCTTCCGCCATTATATTCAATAGTACATTTAGAAGCGATTAAACGTCACCTCTTGTTTATCTTGTACACATAAGCCAACACCTCTGCAACGGCTCCAAAAAGAGACTCGGGAATGTGTTTGTCAACATCGACTTCCGAGTATAAGCTACGAGCCAATGGTGGGTTTTGGAGAATGTGAACGTTGTTTTCGCGAGCGATTTTTTTAATTTGCTGCGCTACGTGGTCTATGCCTTTCGCGACTACCACTGGCGCGTACGATTTTTCTTGATCATACTTTATTGCAACCGCGTAATGCGTTGGATTTGTGATGACTACGTCGGCGTTTGGCACTTCCGACATCATTCTTTTACGAGACATCTCCATCTGTTTTTGTCTGATTTTTGATTTGATAAGAGGATCTCCATCCATGTTTTTCATTTCGTCTTTTATCTCTTGTTTTGACATCTTTAAACCATCAAAATACTGTTTTCGCACTATAACAATGTCAATGAGAGCAAAAATAAATATAATAAACAACATCATAAACGCGATTATAAGCATTTTCTCTTGCAACCAGTCTAGTTGGTCCGCCAATCCAAAGAGCGCCACCGTTGGCAATTCTAAAATAAAATAGAAAAAAAAGATAAAACCCACCCCTAAAGTTATAAAAGACTTAAAGGTTATCTTTACGCCTTCTATAAGTTTTTTCATTGAAAAAAGGTTTGCGATCCCTTTAATGGGGTCTATTTTTTTAAAGTCCGGCATGATGGCTTTGGTGGTAAAAAGAAATCCAAACTGAGCTAAAGCGGCCACGACGCCTGATACCGCCACCGCAATCGCCAAAGGCATGACAATAAGAAAAAATTCTTTAATCGTCGCAATGGCGATACTAAGCATCATCTCTTTGTCTAAATGCGTTCCAATGATTGAAAAATAATATTTAAATATAAGCAACATATGCGCCGCCATGTAAGGAAAAAGCATGAGCACCGCTAAAATCGCCACAAAAAGAGTGATTACTCCCGAAGTGTCCTGAGACTTAGGGACGTTCCCCTCTTTTCGAGCGTCCTCAATCTTCTTGGCTGTGGGTTCTTCGGTCTTTTCTGCGTCATCAGCCATTTATGTCTACTATTTAATCCATCTTCATAGACAAATCTATCCAATTCGCTTGATGGATAAGCGAGCCGCTACTTATGGCGTCGACACCCGTTTGCGCGTAAGACTCTATGCTCTGCAAAGATATGTTTCCACTCGCTTCGAGTAGAATATGTGGAAAATATTCATTTCTATACATGACCACTTCTTTCACTTCTTCTGGAGTCATATTGTCGCACATGACTATGTCGCAACGAGCGTTCATCGCCTCTTTGGCAATTTCGAGCGTTTCGGCTTCTATCTCGATTTTTGCCGTAAAAGGTATGTTTTTTCTTGCGATGGCTATATAAGCTTTTAAATCTTTTATGGTTTTTAAATGAGTGTCTTTAATCATGAGCGAATCGTCAAGTCCCATTCTATGGTTTACTGCGCCGCCTTTTCTAGTGGCGTATTTTTCAAACACTCTTAAAAGCGGTCGCGTTTTTCTAGTGTCTAGGAGTTTAACTCCATAAGGTTCTATCAAATCTACGTATTTTCTGGTGAGCGTCGCTATGGAACTCGCGTGAAGAAGCATGTCTAAGATTGTTCGTTCGCATCGTAAGAGAGTGTGAGAGTCCGCTTTTATGTTGGCGAGAATCTCTCCTCTTATAAAACCATCGCTATCGTTTTTAAGCCAATTTATTTCAAAATTTTCGATTTTCGCTAAAACGTCTACGTACTTTACGCCAGCGACGACGCCATCGCTTTTTGCAACGATTTTGGCGCTCGCGTCTATCGCTGGCTCGACCAAAGCGTATAAATCGCCGCGTCCCACGTCCTCGGCGAGCGCGGCTTTTACAAACTCTTCCATCACAACGCCAACATTCTTTCTAGCGCTATTTTCGCCCATTTTTGAGTGTTTGCGTCTATCTCTATCTCGTTAATCGGCGCGCCGTCGTCTATGGCTTTTAGCGTGAGGTATACGTCTTCGAGAGTCGTTTCGTTCATGGTCGGGCACTCCGGTTTCGTGGATGAGAGAATGTAGGTGTTTTTCTCTCTTAAACGATTCACCATGTTAAACTCCGTTCCAACGGCCACCTTTTGATCCTCTGGCAACTCTTTGATAAACTTGATGAGCTGAGAAGTCGAACCGACAAAATCCGAAGCGTCGCAAATAGTCGGATCGCATTCAGGATGAACGGCTATCAAAATGCCTGGAAATTTCTTTCGATAAAACGCTATGTCCTCAAGTGAAAAAAGTTGATGTACGGAACAAAATCCGTCATAACAGATAATGTCGACGTCGTTGGGATTACCCTCCTCTCCAATAACCATGGACTTTAATCCCATCTGATTGGCGATGTTTTGACCCAAACATCTGTCTGGAACAAAGAGAATTTTTTTGCCCTCACCCAAAGCCGTCGTAATAATGCGCTTTGCGTTTGAGCTTGTGCAAACCATTCCACCCATCTCTCCAACCTTCGCTTTTACGTCCGCGTTGGAGTTTATGTACGTTATGGGTAAAATGTTTTCTTTTTCGATGCCATGCTCTTTCAAAAATTTAACCGAATCGTCAAAGTAGATGCCATCAATCATCTTTGCCATCGCGCAACAAGCCAACTTTGGCATAACCACTCGTTTGTGAGGGCTTAAAACTTTTACGCTTTGTCCCATAAAAGCGACTCCGCAAAAGAGTACAAATTCCGCGTCGTCGTCTCTCGTTTTAATCGCCAACTCTAGCGAATCGCCAGTGATGTCGCCAATTTCAAACACCTCGTCGCGTTGATAGAAGTGAGAAACCACGGTGACGCTTAGCTTTTCTTTGAGTTCGTTAATTTTTTGTTTTAATTCTTCGTTTGTGTATCGCACAAGATATCCTATGTAATTTATGATTATGAAATTATATCAAAATATTGTTTGTCGTAAATTTTCGCTTTTTATTTCATGTTTTTTGCAAACTCGCTAATCAATCTAACGCCAGCGCCGGTTCCGCCATAAACGTTACAATCCCATGGAGTTTCGGTATACGCCGAGCCCGCTATGTCAAAGTGCAACCATTTGTCTTTGTTCTCTTCTTTAATGAACTTATCCAAAAACAGAGCCGCGGTTATCGCGCCGCCATAAGGACTCGAAGATATGTTAGACATGTCCGCAATTGAACTTTTGAGAAGTTTTTTTAGATGATTGTTAAATGGCAGGGAAGCCGCCAACTCTCCCGAGAGAGTCGCTGACTTTGAAATCTCATGCTTTAACTTGCTTGAGTGTCCCATGACTCCTGTAGTATACTGTCCAAGAGCGGCCAAACAAGCGCCAGTCAACGTGGCAAAATCGAACATGTAGTCGGCTTTGACTTTCTCCTGAGCGTAATCAAGAACGTCCGCTAAAACCAAACGCCCTTCCGCGTCCGTATTTCTGACTTCTATCGTTTTTCCACTACGAGAAAGTAGCACGTCGTCGGGTTTATAAGCGTCGCCACCTATCATGTTTTCCACGGCTCCTATAAACGCGTGAACTTCGATGTCAAGTTTTAACTCGCTTATGGCTTTTATCATGCCAAGAACCGCGCATCCGCCAGCTTTGTCCATTTTCATAGTCACCATCGAAGTCGCAGGCTTAAGACTCAATCCGCCACTGTCATACGTTAAACCTTTGCCAATTAAAGAGAGCGTTTGTTTAGCGTTTTTTGGCTTATAGGTTAGATGAATCAGTTGACTTTCATGACGAGAGGCGCGACCGACCGCTAACATGCTCTCCATTTTTTCTTTTTTGAGCTCTTTTTCACCTAAAATTTCGCAAAGTAGATTATTTTCTTTCGCTAATTTTTCAGCCAATTTTGCGAATACCGGTGGGTTTAAATCTTCAGGAGTTTGATTGACGAGGTCGCGAGTGTAACAAGTCGCGTCAGCGACGATAATAGCCTCTTCAAACGCGGCGCTTAACTTTTTAACGTCTTCACAAATAAGATAAACGTTTTTTAATTTCGATTTTTTAGCGTCTGTCTTGTACTGATTAAACTCATAACCACCTAGAACCACTCCTTCTATGATCGCCTTTATATTTTCTTCGTTAACGCCAAACGTAGCGGACTTATAGCTCGTCAATTTCATCGCTTTTATAGCGACGCCGCATGAACTTCTAAGATTGTCAGAGGTTTCGTCTTCCACTCCACAAAAGAGTTTGTTCTTTTCATAAAAAAAACACATTGCGTCTTGCTCCGCTTTAAAGCCGGCTTTTTCTAACGATTTGCGCTCTTCATGAGACTTTAACGCTTGAGTCGTTACAAATTCTACGCTCAGTTCACTTTTTACTTTTTCACCGCTATGTTTAATTAATTCTATCTTCATTGTATTTCCTTTAAGTTTATTTAATGCCGTCTTGAGTCATTTGATTTTTATATTTACAACCCATTTCCGACCCATATTCACAAGCTTGAGAGTAGACTTTTTTCGCTTTACTCTTGTCTCTATCTACGCCTTGACCCAAATCATAGATGCTTCCAAGTAAAAAACATCCCGTCGCGTCACCCTGATTACAAGCTACGCTAAAGATTTCTCTAGCCTTGGCGTAATCTTTTTTCACTTCTCGTCCATAGTAGTACGCGCTTCCCATAACCATACATCCATCGGTAAATCCCAAATCGCAACTCTCGTTAAAAAAGCTAAAAGCCTTTGAAACGTCTTTCTCGACAATGGTGCCTTTTGCGTAGGCTTGCCCTGAAAAAAAACACCCTTGCGCCGTCTTTTCCTCCGAACAAGCCTTTTGAAAAAGTTCAAGCGCTTCAACGTTGTTATGTTTTCTCGCCTGAGCTATTCCGTCTTCTATCAAACCGGCCCATAAATTTAAATGAATCAACATAGATGCCATTAGAACTTTTTTTATCATTTCACTTCCTGTTTTATTTTTATGACTCTTTTAAACATTCTCAAAAAGAACGCTAGATTCACGTCCAAGTCCCTATCGCCAAGCCAAAAACTCACCATCTGCCTTTGAATGTATTTGCTCTCGTACAGTTTCATCATGACGGCTATCATAAAATCGTTGTAAAGAAAAACTTTTTGGAGTTTTAAAAGCGAACTAAATCGTTTTTGATGCTTTTTGTTCCACTCTTTTTCATACTCGATTGGCTCTCTTTTTTGTATGACGATTTCAGATAGTATTTTAGCGGAACTCATGGCGTAATGGATGCCCTCGTACGTAAAGGGAAGTACTTGAGAAGCGCTGTCTCCCACAAAGAAAACTCTCTCTTTATAAAACACGTTGTTTTCAAATTTTGGTATTTTGTATCCAAAATTTTTCGTTTCTTCGCTTACGTCTAGATTTATCTTCAACTTCGCTAAACAATCCTCGTCATCAGCCACGGTGCCAACGTTTGATCCATTCGCGTGTGGAAACGCCCAAGCGTAATGCCTTTTAGCGACTTCCTCTCCAAAATGAAATTGACATGAGTCGTAACTTTTTGAAGTCAAATCCGTATAATGGGTTAAAAGCGAAGAGACTTCGTCGCCGTTTACAAGTTTTCGTATCTTTGAATTGACTCCATCCGCCGCTATGACGTAATTGGACTTTATCTCCACATACTCGCCATTTAATTTGATTTTTGAAATCACGTGAGTGTCAAACCTCTCAAGAGAAACGAACGCCGCTTCATAAAGTTTCGTGCCCTTTTCTCTCGCGGCGTTTCGAAGAGCCGTGTCAAACTCAACCCTATCTACGATGGCGAGCGGCGTTTTAGTGACGTCTATCTCTATCTTTTTAGACTTATACACAAGAGTGATCTCGTTTACTCTTTTTTTTATCAAAGCCTTGTCTATCTCAAACTCGTCAAAAGAGTCCATCCGCACGCCGCCGCCGCATGGTTTTCTAAAATCAAAATTTCTTTGAACCAAAACATTGTCGACGTGAGCAATCGACAAATATTTCGCGACCGTCGAACCCGCCGGTCCGCCTCCGATGATGAGGATGTCTGTTTCTAGCATTAGTTATTTCCTAAACCTAACCATCTTAAACCGTTCACCTAAAAAATCTGGCAGTATCAGCGTCTTTACTTTTTCCAGCTCTTGCCTATATATTTTTTCTTCAACTTTCTCTTTTAACATTTCTAAAAGGTCGAGTATTCCCATGTCTATGAGCGCCAGCATTTGAGTTTTTAGCTCTATGAACTCCACTCCGGCTTCTTCGTAAGCGTCTTTTACATGAGCGAACGTCAC
>CALDOC010000538.1 GCA_937914675.1 uncultured Sulfurimonas sp. | reverse complement strand
CTTTCACGCTTTCTTCCTTAAGTTATAGTGGGAAAATTGTAGCGCAAAATCAAATATTTGTTATAATTCACTCAAAGGATTTGCATGAAGTGGGAAGATTCGCGCCGTAGCGGCAACACTCCATCGCAAAGGAACGGGCCATCTAAAAAAGCTCCGCTTCGACTCTATTTCTACCTCTTTCTTTCGATCGGTATAAAGCGTCGTCGGCTCGCTTTACCATAGTTTTTTCATCGTCGCCGGGATGGTAAGAACTCACTCCAAAACTTGCGGTTTTATGTTCAGCAATTGAAAATTTAAATAAAAACACAAGCTCTCTTAATTTTTCGGCCAATTCCATGGCGGCGTCAATATCCGTATATGAAGACAGGATTAAAAATTCTTCACCACCCCATCTTCCCACGACGTCGCTTTGTCTAATATTGTCTTTTATAATCCTTGCAAACTCTTTTAAAACGTCATCGCCGACTTGGTGCCCCCAAGTGTCATTTACAAGCTTGAAATAATCAATATCAATCATAATGATGGAAAAAGGCGTATTGTATCTTCCGGCTATGGCAAGTTTCATGGCAAAAATTTCGTCTAACTTTAGACGATTGTAAAGCTGCGTTAGTCTGTCTGTAATGGAGAGCTCTTCAATGTGTTTTTTATCTGTAACGTCATGACGAATAGCCGTATAACCAGTGGTCTCGCCTTCTTCATTCTTGATTGGAGATATGCTTGTGTCCAACCAGTAAGCAGAGCCATTTTTGTGAATATTTTTAATCTCGCCTTGCCATTTTTTGCCAGATTGTATGGTTGCCCAAAGCTTTTGATAAACAGCCTTAGGCGTCTCCGGGTCTCTTGTAATATTATGACTCTTACCCAAAAGTTCATCTTTGTCATAGCCTGAAATATTACAGAACGCTTGTGAAACTTGAATTATCTTTCCATCTAAATCAGTTGTTGAATATATTATATTTTCATCAACTAAAAGCATGAATTTCAATTGTGATTGTTTACGAGCGGAAATATCGCTATATGAACCAACGATTCTCAGAGGAGCGCCATCAATGTCGCGACTTGCTATGACGCCCCTATCGAGCACCCATTTGTAAGAGCCATCTTTACATTTGACTCTATGTTCGTTTATGTAGGAGTCGCTTTTGCCTTGAATATGCGCCGTTA
>CALDOC010000537.1 GCA_937914675.1 uncultured Sulfurimonas sp. | reverse complement strand
AAAACCACCACGTCGCCATCAATCACTTTGAGACGCGCGCGACCCCACTCTTGGGTTACTTCGTCAAACCTAAGCAACACGTCCGCGCTCGCCGGCTTTTCTTTGGAGCCGTTTCTAGAATCGACTATGCTCAATCCGCCCATTCTTTTTTCAAGTTTGTACGGGTTGTAGGCTTCAATCGCTTTGTAGATTCTCTCTTCTTTGTGCGACGGCGTCGCTTGTTTCATGGCGATGAATCCCATGATGAAAAACGCGAATATGGCTCCGAGTCCTAAGGCTTTTTTAACGTTCATTGTTTGCTCCATGTTTTAATGTAATCTTGCGCTTTCTTATCAAGCGTTTTCATTCTCTCTTTACCTTTTGGAATCGTTTTGCGCAACTCTTTCATCTCGTTTAAAAATCCCGATATTTCATCTGGAATTATATTTTTAAGAAAGAGTTTTAAATGTTTCGCCAAGGCGGGAGAAGCGCCAGAAGTTGAAATGGCGATGGTTAGGTCGTCTTTTTTTATGTAGGACGGAAAGATGAAATCGCAATAATCGACGGAATCGACGGCGTTGCACAAACAATTGTATTGTTTGGACTCTTCAAATATTTCCGCTTGCAAGGGTATGTCGTCAACCGCGACCACGACTATCGCGAACTCTTTGATATCGCCAACCTGATAGCCTCGCTGAAGAAAACTTAGATTTTTTTCCTTGATTTTTTCACTCATTTGCGCAGACAAATCTAGAGCTATGACGGATATATCCAAAGTGAAATCCAAAAGACGTTCCAATTTTTCATATGCGACGTTTCCGCCGCCGACAATTAAGATTTTCTTATTGTCGAGTTTTAAAAAAGCGGGGAAGTAAGCCATCAAAGTCCTTTTGTTCACATGAAAGAGCATCATACACTCTCAGGCCGTAACAATAGCTGAAAAACGAGCTCTTTGGCGTTGACCTGCGTCAATTTGTGTTTACAAAATATAGATACAATAACCATTAAATTTAAAATAAAGAAAAATAATGACACAAGAAATATTATCGAGAATACAAAAAAACTTTCCATTGGTGGCTCAACCGTTTAAAGCGATTGCCGACGAGTTGGGAATGAGCGAAGACGAAGTGATAAGCATTCTTCAAGAAGAGAAGAAAAAAAACATCATTCGTCAAACGTCCGCCATATTCGACACGAAACGATTGGGGTATACTTCTTCGCTAGTCGCTTTTAAAGTGGCCCAAGATAAAATCAGCGACGCCGTTAAAATC
>CALDOC010000536.1 GCA_937914675.1 uncultured Sulfurimonas sp. | reverse complement strand
TTACCTGATCGCCTCTTGTCTCATCTAAACCTATGGAACGACTAACCAATGAAGTCAGGGCGGCTAAATCAGCTTCGTCTAACGCCGCGTACTTCAACTCTCCCTTCTGTTTTGAGTTTTCATCCACATCTATCTTGTATTGTCCATCTACGACGACAGCGGCTGTAATTCTTTTGATACGAGCAAA
Source organism: uncultured Sulfurimonas sp. (assembly GCA_937914675.1). Classification (GTDB taxonomy): domain Bacteria; phylum Campylobacterota; class Campylobacteria; order Campylobacterales; family Sulfurimonadaceae; genus Sulfurimonas. The sequence goes on along the minus strand of CALDOC010000536.1, from coordinate 2,275 downwards.
TTGAGACTTAGTCGTGCTAACGGTTTTGCCTATTTCATAGTTTGTCGTACCTGTGTTTTTTGAATACTTTTCACTCGTTTTTTCACTTTTTAGCCCCTGAACTGGACCAATATTGCTCACAGTGCCGGGAACTCCACCAACTTGTTGTGGGCTAGAACCCTCTTTTTTTTCTTCACTGATTTGTTCACTTCTCACGACGTTTTCAGGATCATAACTCTCGGAAGTTGAATTTTGAATTGAAAAATCATATTCAATCGTCACTTGAGCGACGACTTTGTTTTTTCCCCCTACAAAGGGGGATATGACGTCAAGAATTTTTCTCTCTTTTTTTTTCTCTTCTTTAGTCTTGAAATTTTGCTGTACGGTTGACAACTCGCTCATTTGAGCCATTTCCTCTTCATCGCCTAGCGTTTCGCCATCGCTATCAATCAGCATCACGTTATTTGAAGTCATGTTTGGAACGGCTGCCGCGACAAGGTTTTTAATGCCTCTTATCTGCTTAGACGTTAAATGTTTGCCCTCGACGAGAGTCACCATGATTGAGGCGGTAGGGTCGACTTGCTTAGAAACAAAAAGAGTCTCTTTTGGTAAAGCCAAACTAACGGAGGCGTTTTCTATTGGCGAGAGAGCGTTTATTGTACGCGAAAGTTCACCCTCTAACGCGCGAAGATGTTTTATTTTTTGGTCAAAACTCGTAGCGCCAAACTCTTGCTTATCGAATAACTCAAAGCCAACGCCACTATTCTTTGGAATGCCTAACGCGGCGATTGATATCCTCTGTTTATACACGACGTTCTTAGGAACTTTGATTACGTTGTTAGCTTCTAGCTTGTATTTTATGTTATCTTTTTCAAGTTGAGCGACAACTTTCGCCGCGTCTTCAGAACTTAAAGAATCAAAAAGTATTTCGTACTGATTTAATTCATTTTTGCTAGAACTATAAACAACCAAAAAAATAAGAAACGACACTATTCCAACGATCGCTACAGCAATAATGATTTTTTGCTGTTTCGTCAATTTATTGTAAAGAACAATTAATTGTGAGAATAGTACCTTGAAATCCATTAAGTTCTCATTTTATATTAAATCGTTCATTAGTTCAAAAAAACGACTATTTTGATTGCTTGTTCCTATTGTTACTCGAATTGAGTTCATTCCATACCCGCTTAAATCTCTAACAATCATTCCTTGTTTGAGTAAAGAGTTCGCTATCTCGGTTGAATTTTGGTTATCATTTAAAGATAAGGTAACAAAATTTGTATAACTGTTAATTATATCTATATTTTTCTCTTTTGCAAAAATTTCATAGCGTTTCATCTCTTCAAATGAGAGAGCGACGCACTCGTTTACAAAAGCTTCATCTTTCACTGCGACGCTTGCCGCCTCCAAAGAGAGAGTCGTTATGTTAAAAGGTGGTCTGAGCTTATATAGCTCTTTAATGATTTTAGAATTTGAAATTCCATATCCCACTCTCATCCCGCCAAGACCGTAAGCCTTTGAAAAAGTTCCTAAATAAATGACGTTGGCGAACTCTTCTATCAGCTCTTTTGGATTAACTTTTTTACTTTCGTCTTTATAAGCTCCATACTCCATATAAGCGCCATCTATTACGACTAAAGTGTTCTCATCGATTTTTCTGATAAAGTCAAACATTTCTTTAGCGTCTATGGCGTCGCCCGTTGGATTATTAGGAGTGCATAAAAATATAATCTCTGGCTTTTCACTTTTGTAAAGCTCATAAAACTCGTCTAAATTATGCTCTTGCGAAGACGTTCTAATTACCTTCGCGCCGACATGTTTTGCGTAAATTTCATACATGGCGAACGTAACGCTATTCATAAGCACCTTTGACTTTTTACCGGCTTTGGCATGCATGATGAACTCTATCACTTGATCGCTGCCACTGCCAATAATAAAATGTTCTTTATCTATTGAAAACCTATCTTGAAGCGCGTCTTTCAACTTTGTCATGCTATCGTCTGGATACAGCGCCATCTTAGAGACTATGTCGATTACCGCCTGTTTGACCTTTGGAGAACAACCATAAGGATTTTCATTTGAGGCAAGTTTGACTATGTCTTCTGATTTAATCCCAAATTCACGGACAACCAACTCTATTGGCTTTCCAGCCTCGTACGTGCTAATGTTTTTTAATTTTTTGTTAAACTTCATGCTTCTCCCCTTACGTAACTTCCAAGCCAAGTCACCTCGTCTTGGTGTTTTCGTATCGCTTTTTGCACAGATTCATCATCTATGTGACCATAAAAATCCATAA
>CALDOC010000535.1 GCA_937914675.1 uncultured Sulfurimonas sp. | reverse complement strand
TTTTAAAGGGTGAGGTTTATATACCTGTTTTAGCTGGGTGCTGAATGGTTACACATTATGTAACATGAGTCGTAGCTCCTGAAATATTGCCTTTCAATCCCTAATAATTCTATATTTAAACCACTTTGAGGACTAACGTAAGAGCCTAAATCACTTTGCTCCCAGGATGGAACTCGCAGATTAAAGCTAATCAAGTCTTTATAAGTTCGTAAGGTCAGTGAATTGATTTAAATTTCATACTCTCAATAATGAAATTTAGACTCGTTCATTGCCGCGAGTCTTCTTTCCGATGAGGCGAGAGCGCTTAATAAATCATTCGTAGTAACTTGCAGTTCTGAATAGTAGAGCTTCGCTTTGTCTATTTCCATGGAATCAACCGTATGTAATCCAATCAAAGAAGAAAAAAAGCTTTTTTTCTGATTTTTAAAAAAAATGTTAAAAATTTTGAGATATTCCGTATGCCATTTTGAATGTTTATCATCTAAATTAGTGTAAAATTGCTCGCCAAGTATCTCTTTAACATGATTGTTATCAGAATACAGCCATTGCCCAAATTCACATTTTGTCTTCGCTACCGCGGTCGGGTTTTCGACCTCTCGGCCCTCAATCAATTTTTCGATTTTAACCATTTGTAATTCATGAGCGTTTCTAGCGTTTTTTATAGCTTCAAGGGTTTGTTCTTTAGTCATTTCGTCTCACTTCAATAAAATTATCCCTAATTATTGCATAAATTAAATAAAAAAGTATATAATTATGTTTAAATAAAATAGAAGGTTGATAGAATGAAACATCCAGAACCTATAGATCATGAAATAAAATTAAGCACGAAAAGGTATATCGTATCAAAAACTGACCCGCAAGGGATTATTGAATACGGTAACGACTATTTTGTGGAAATATCCGGATATAGCGAGTCTGAACTGATTGGCAAACCTCACAGCATCGTTAGACATCCCGATATGCCGAAAGTTGTTTTTAAAATGATGTGGGACAGAATCAACAAAGCTCAAAACATCATGGCCGTCGTCAAAAACTTGGCGAAAGATGGTAGTTATTATTGGGTCGTGACGGAGTTTGAACCAAAAGTCGATTCTCTGACGAATGAAATCATCTCTCACACCGCGTTTAGAAAAGCCGCGCCTCAAAAAGCGATTGACGCCGTGATTCCGCTTTATCAAAAATTATTGGAAATTGAAAAAGACGGGGGAATGGAAGCGAGTGAAAAATACCTTCGCGGATACTTTGAAGAAAACGACACCACTTACGACGAGTTGATCAATGATTTGGTCGGTAATCATGGTCTCTTCAAAATCTTTTTCAGCGCCATGAAAAAATTATTTTCATAAATCAAGGCCTTTGATTGAATTTAAAAACAAAACTTGAAGAAGATGGAGTAGAGTTACCGGAAAACTTTTTTTTCAACATTCAAAAATACAAAGAACATCTTTTCAAATGGAATAAAATCCATAACTTAACCGGAGCCAAAGACGCAAACAGCGTAGATAACTTCATCTATGACGCCGTTTTTCCAGTTACGTTTTTACCAAAGGTTGCGACCTTAATGGATATTGGAACCGGCGCTGGTTTTCCTGGAATGATTTTGGCTTTCGCGCTTCCCAATACGCATGTAACCTTAGTTGAACCCCTAGCCAAGCGCGCTAGTTTTTTACAGTTTATAAAAGCTGATTTGAAATTAACGAACGTTACCATAGTCAAAAAAAGAGTTGAGCAAACGCCAAGTCAAATCTTCGACATAATCACTTCGCGCGCCGTCACCGACACTAAAATGCTTTTGAAACTAAGTGAAAATTTTCGAGATAAAGATTCTAAACTTCTTTTTTACAAAGGTGAGAAAGTTTTTGATGAAATCGACGCGAACGTCGAGGCGAATATGAAACATAAAATTATCGAGACGAACAATAGACACTACTTACTGCTTGGAGAAAATTTATGATATTAAAACTACTACTTATAGTAGGCGTCATAGCCGCCGTTTACATGATTTTTTTCAAGCAAAAACCAACCATAAGCAATCACTCTAAAAAACCAGAAAATGAAAACAGGCATAACGAAGCGAACGACATGGTTGAATGCTCCACTTGTGGCGTTTATTGTGAAATAGATGAAGCCATATTGAGCGACGCAAAATATTATTGCTCGTCTGAATGCCTGACAAAGGCTCTTTAAATGTTAATAATCGGACATAGATTTATACCAAGTCAATCATTTTATCATATTACGAACATAGAGGACATTTCTCACACTCCTCCATCTAGCACCATCTATTTTAAATTTAGCGAAGAGAATTTAGACATCTTAGAACATGCGAATTTAAACCATGTCAAAGTAGCCTTAAGCGTTACGAACCTCACAGAACTTATCTACGCGTCCGCTCTGAACGCAAAATATATAGTAGTTCCTTCACACTTGGCCGCAGCGGCGCAAAACATTGCTCAAAATTACCTTTTTGACGCAAAAATATTGGTGAAGATAAAAAATGACGACGAGATAGAAGAGATGGCTCTTTTGAACATGGACGGCGTACTCTATCCAAACGGCATTATAAAAATAAACTCGTAAAAACTTGAAAGCTATTTATTTTCTTCTCCTATTTTCTCTTATTTTTAGTGGATGTTCGACTAAAATAGTTCAAAAGCATAGTTTAAAAACAAAAAATTCAACATCTTTAGCTCTATACGACGAATATAAACGCTGGTATAAAACTCCTTACAAATATGGCGGCGTCTCAAAAGATGGAGTGGATTGTTCAGGCTTCGTACAGAGCGTCTACCGGAACGCTTTTGGGGTCAGGATCCCTCGAACTACAAAAGAACAATCTAAAATAGGGTATTTAATTTCTAAAAACAGCACTGACTCCGGCGACGTTCTGCTGTTTAAAACAGGTTACGATAGCTTTCATTCCGCCATCTACTTGGAAGATGGTAATTTCATCCATTCATCCTCAAAATATGGCGTCATGATTTCAAATCTCAACAATCCTTACTGGAAAAGGACGTATTGGCAAAGCAGAAGAGTGTTGAACTTAAACTAGTCCGCGTTTGATGTTGGATTTTAACGAGGTCAAAACTTCATAACTGATCGTGTTTGCAAACTTTGAAACTTCGTTCGCGTCGTTGAAAATGAGAATTTCATCTTCATCGCTTAAAAACGAACTGTTGTCCATGGAGATTCTTCCGGCAATCTTTACTCCTTCGGGCGTTTCATAACTATTTGAACAGCTTCTCAAAAAACCGTCTCCGTATCCAAAATCATAGTTGCTTAAGAGAGACTCTTCAAGAGCCTCAAAAGTTGCGCCATAGCCGACGTAAGAGCCTTTTTTTAAAACTCTTGAAGATATTTTCTTGGCGTACAAAGAGAGAACTGGTTTTAGCTTTGTGGCGTTTGATTCAAACGGAAGACTCATGCATCCATAAGCGGCTATGCCGACTCTCGCCATGTCTTCATCAAACTCAACGCTTCTAAAGAGCGCGGCGGAGTTGCATGAGTGAAAACGAAGACCCTTTGGGGCGTTTTGTTTTACAAGCTCAAAATTTTTGGTTTGCGTTTCATAGAGTTCGTTTAACTCGTCGGCGCAGCCATGATGAGTGAAAATGGCCTCAAGCTTTAATCCTCTTTTTTTTATAAGCTCAATCGCCAAATCCAACTCTTGCGTTTCAACCCCGTTTCTATTCATGCCGGTGTTGACTTTTAACTCCACCAAACTTCCCCTTGGAAAATTCATTATCGCGTTTATATCGTTAATGGAGTATCTTATCTTTGCGCTCACGAAAGAAGGAATCTCCGCCAAAACTAAAATATAATCAAAAAATCCTTCCACCATTCGAGCTTCCGCGTTTGACTGAACTACGGCTTTTTTTACGCCGTACTCTTGCGCCATGGCCGCCACTTCAAGTATTCCATGACCATAAGCGTTATCTTTTAAAACTAACGCTATTTTATCTTTGCTTTTAGTTATTTTAGAGATAATGTCAAGATTATTAAAAAAATTATTTTTATTTAAAGTTATATAAGCCATAAAGGAATTATACA
>CALDOC010000534.1 GCA_937914675.1 uncultured Sulfurimonas sp. | reverse complement strand
TCGTTATAAAGCGCTCTTGCGATGGCGACTCTTTGCTTTTGTCCGCCGCTGAGTTTAAGCCCATTTTCACCAACTTTGGTTTCTATTCCCTCATGCCTCGATTCCAAAAACTCCAAAAGGTTCGCTTTTTTGAGCGTCTCTTTGACTCTTTGCTCATCGTACTCTTCATCAAAAGCCACATTTTGGGCGACGGTTCCGTCAAAGAGATAAATATGCTGAGGAATATACCCTATGCGACTTCTCCAGCTTTTAACGTTTTCATCGCTAAGTAAGGCGTCGTCGATAAAAATAGAGCCTTTTTTCGGTCTATAAAGTCCCATAATGATATCCACAAGAGTGCTTTTTCCGCTTCCACTCTCGCCGACAAATCCAATTTTAGACCCTTTTTCTATCTCCAATGATACATTATTCAATACAAGTTTGTCTTCGACATACGAAAAATAAAGATTTTTAAGCTTGATTGTTTTATGAAGAGTAACTTTTTCCTCACCCAAATCCTCTATCTCATAAATGAGGTCGTTGTGAACGATATCTAAAGATTTGTAGTAAAACTGTATTTGATTATAACCGGCTAATATCCTGTTTGCAGAGGGCATGAGTCTGTATAAACCTAAAATGAAAATGGAAATTAAAGGCATGGAACCAGAAATGTCGTACTGATTTTTGTAAACTAAATAAACTACTATGAAAACGACTATGATAAACCCTATAGCTTCCAAAAACAGGCGTGGAAAATGGGATAAAGTTTCATTGATTATATTCGATTTCGCAAATCCAAAACTCGCGTTTGAGAATTTTTCAAGGATTTTTTCATCGTTGGATTTTAGTTTTATCATTTTAAAATTGCCAAAAGTCGTGTTGAGCACTTCGTAAAAATATCGTTGAAACTCCTCTCTTTTGCCGCCCTCTTTCTTGATTTTTTTAGACACGGTCTTCACCAGCAAAAGAGCGTTAAAAAAAAGAATTACAGATAGGAGCAGAGTTATTTTCCAATTCATATAAAGCATCATAACGTATATAAACAAAATGACAAAAACTTCGCTTATCATAAAGAGCAATGAGGATAATATGTTTGTTATGTTTTGAGCTTCGTTTATAATGGTTTTGTTAAGATTAGAACTATTTTCATCCAAAAAATCTTTATAACTTCTTCCCAAGTAGTTTTCAATCAATCGAAACGCCAAAAGATGGTATCTCCCTTTAGAAAATTTGGAAAGCATATAAAAATAAAACAGATTGATTGCGCTTCTAAAAAAGTAAAACGCCATAAGCACAACGCCAAAGGTCAAAACAAAAGAGACTTCGCTCTCAAAGTGAAAGAATTTATATAAATATTCGTAATAGCCGTTCGAATGAATGACGCCAAAATCGCTTGCGACCGAGATGAAGGGCATGATTATCGCAATGCCGAGAGTTTCCATGATTGATATAAAGATGGAAAATATCAACAGATATAAAAGAAACTTTTTGTCATGTCTTGACAATAAGGAAAATAATTTAGTAAAAAATGGATTCATTTTTACTTCCCCTTTTTGATGAAAAAATCATTGAGCCAAATACCACTCGTACATGGTTCGTATTCCATCGTCAAGTTCCACTTTATGTTTCCATCCAAGCGAGTGAAGTTTTGATGGGTCGGTCAACTTTATCATCGTGCCGTCTGGCTTGCTTGCGTTGAAGTAGAGTTCGCCCTTAAAACCAACTATCTCTTTGATCGTTTGCGCCAATTCTTTTATGGAAACGTCCACCCCCGTGCCTATGTTTATGTGAGTGTTTCTTATCTCTTTTGTCTCTTTGGCATAGGTGTCTTTAAAATCTCTACTTTCCAACAAAAATACGCAAGCGTCCGCCATATCTTCCGAGTAAAGAAACTCTCTTCGTGGTTTTCCGCTTCCCCATATTTCAACTTTTGGCTCATTATTTAGTTTTGCTTCATGCATTTTTCTAAGAAGCGCCGGCAGCACGTGGGAAGTCTCCAAGTCAAAGTTGTCGTTTGGTCCGTAAAGATTTGTCGGCATGACGCTGATAAAATTCGTTCCATACTGAATGTTGTAGCTCTCGCACATTT
>CALDOC010000533.1 GCA_937914675.1 uncultured Sulfurimonas sp. | reverse complement strand
CATGAAAATACAAAAAGGTGATATTAAAAAAGCTTTATTTATTTTTGATTGTGATGTTATAGAAGATGATAATCAATGTAACGGAATGCAAAATAGTGAAAACTGCTATGGGGAGTTGATTACAAAATTAAATTGGGATATATCTTCAGATTATTATATTTTTGATAAAAATTTAGATTATTTTCTGATTGAAACTATAAAAGATAAAGAATGTTATGGTAGTTTTGATGATTTAGTCCAATGTTTAGATATTGAAACTGTTAAACCAAACAAAAAGCCGATTGCAAATTTATACAGAGATTTATACCCTTATCCAAAATTTGATTTTAAAGATGAAAAATTTATAACACTCAAACAAAAACTACACAATTTATTCAACAATTAAAAAGTATAAAACAAAGGGAACTTATGGAATTAAAAGAAAAGATTTTATCAGGCGAACGCGTAGATTTTGATGAGGCTTTGAGCCTTTACGATATGGACTTTTTTGAGCTAGGTGACATGGCGGACAAAAAACGTCAAGAGCTTCATGGCAAAAAAACCTACTTTAACATTAACCGTCATATTAATCCTACAAACGTATGCGCGGACGTTTGCAAGTTTTGCGCGTATTCGGCGACGAGAAAAAATCCGAACCAATACACTATGAGTCATGAAGACATTATGAAAGTAGTAGAAGAGATTGACTCTCGCGGAGCTAAAGAGGTTCACATCGTCTCCGCTCACAATCCAAACGTAACGCTTGATTGGTATTTGGGAATCTTTAAACAGATAAAAGAGAAGTACCCTCATCTTCATGTAAAAGCGCTAACGGCGGCGGAAGTGGACTTTTTGTCTCGTCATCATGGACTCACTTACGACGAGGTTTTAGACCTCATGGTGGAAAATGGAGTTGACTCCATGCCCGGTGGCGGAGCCGAAATTTTTGATGAAAAGGTTCGTGATTACATCTGTAAAGGCAAGGTAACGTCCGACCAATGGATTGAGATTCATAGAAAATGGCATGAGCGGGGTAAAAAGTCTAATGTGACTATGCTGTTTGGTCATGTGGAGACTCGTGAAAATCGTATCGACCACATGATGAGAATTCGCGCGCTTCAAGACGTGACGGGCGGCTTCAACTGCTTCATTCCTCTTGTGTATC
>CALDOC010000532.1 GCA_937914675.1 uncultured Sulfurimonas sp. | reverse complement strand
CGTTCGACAACTATAGCATAGATGTTGCGTCTTTATACGCTTTTTAGTTGCAAAAGCAACTCTTCCAAGTGAGTTACTGCTTCATTGACGGCGTCTAAGTTTTCTAAATCCAATTTGAATAAGACTTTATTATTTTTTTTTGAAAAAACAAATCCCTTAAAAAGTTTCGCCGGCGAAACTTTTTTCGAAGTTTCATCTAAAGATTTAATATAGTTTCTTATATCGTCACGACCTAACTTTTTATTTTGGATATATTGCAATACCGCTTGTTGCTTAGAAAAATCAATTGAAGTCAATTCATATAAAGTGGATAATCCCAATTGGCGATCGCTTGAGTTTAAGTCATTTATAAAGTCTGGATTTAATTCAGTTATTTTGATTAATTTTGATATAGCGCTTTTATTTTTACCAAGTTTTTTACAAATATCCACTTGTTTTACGCCACTATCCACAAGGGCTTTTATGGCAAAAGCTTCGTCAACCAAACTTAGATTTTCTCGTTGAATGTTTTCAATAATAGAGTATGTTCTGAGTTCTATGTCATCTATTATATAAATAACCGCGTCTATTTCATTGAGTCCAAGAAGTTTACAAGCCGCAACTCTTCTATGACCAGCAACAATATAAAATCTATTTGGATTATTGTTAATAGATGTAATAATAATTGGTTGTAGCAAACCTGTTTCTTCAATACTCTGAGACAACTCCTTTAGATAATTTTCATCCATAGATTTTCGAGGTTGATATGGATTGTCTGAGAGCGCGGAAATTTTTACGGTTGAGAGCGTTTTTGCACTATTTTTAAAGGATAAACCAAGAGCTTCGTCCGCATTTAAAAGTCGCTGTCCAATTGTCGTTTTATTCTTCATTTTATCTTTGAAATTAGCCATAATATTAACTCAATTTCTCTTTAATTCTATCTTTTTTCACTTCCATATCCATAAGCATGGCAATATTGAAGTAAGATAGGGCGGCTTCGCCCTTTGGATCTACGTCTGTGATGAGTTCGCCCGTTGCTTGAGTCTCTGGAATTTTAGTTGTTTTTGGAATGATGTCGTCAAAAAACAGAGTAATATCTCTCTCACTCGTAAACTTTTGCAGTTCATTAACAAAATGCTTTGATATATTTGTATTCATTTCGGCTTTACTGATAACGGTACCCAAAATTTTCATGGCTTTTGGGTTCGCTAAAACAGAATTTTGAGTTTTAACGGAACTTATTAAATTTACAGTTTGCTCAACTCCTAAGATGGAGAATGCTTCCGCAAGGGAAACTATGCATACGTAGTCGGAAGCTGTTAACGCGGATATGACGGAAAAGCCAAGAGTAGGAGGAGTGTCTAATATGATGTAATCATACTCTGCGGATATTTCATTTAACAACTCTTTCAATATAACTTCTTTAAAAGAAGAAGACTCAAGGTCTTGCATGATAGAGTTCAATGACAAATCACATGGAATTGCGTCAAATCCAAATTTAGAAGTTTGAACAACCTCTTTTATTCTATTTACTCCAACTGAACCATTTTCTTTTCTATACAATAATAAGTCTTTTATAGTTTTTACAAAAGGTATGATTATTCCTTCGGCGTTAACAAGTGGGTCTAAAACCGATTGAGTAGAGTTTCCTTGAGGATCTAAATCAGCCAATAAGACTTTATTGCCAAACGAGTGAAGAAGAGCGGCTATGGTATAAGCGGTTGTTGTTTTAGAACAGCCCCCTTTATGATTTACAAAAGATAAAGTTTTTGCCTGTCTTTTTAATGAATTAAGAGTAATCTTATGCTCGTTTGCAAATTTATAGTAATCTATTCCCGTTTGAGTGGAGATAAAAGCTCTACCAGCTTGAAGTATAGGTAATTCCCCCATACTGATTTTTTTTCGAACGCCCGCTTGAGTTAATTTTAGTTCGTGAGCAATTTGAGCGACATTAACCGACTTCATTAAAACTCCTTTGATATTTCAATTAGTATAATAAAAAACTATTTATTCGTATCATTATACATTGATTGAAAACTAAAAGCAAATAATATTTCATTTGTCATAAAAAATGTAACTTATATAATTTTTTTGTCTTTAAGTTATGATTATCGTTAATTTTAATATAACTTTTAAGTATAATGAGATGTAAAACAGAATAAACGACTTTAGATGCGACGCTTAAGTGAATTGTTTTAGCACCTATTTCTTATATCCTCGCCATTCATGGCGGGGATATAAGAAATAGGTGCTAAACGCTATACTTTTAAAATACATATTCATTAAACATGAGGAACAATCTTTGAAAACTCTCTTTTTATTAATGCTTTTTGTCAATATAATTTACGCTCAATTCCAAACCGTGTCTATAGGAACCATAGATAAACGCTACCAAAACGTATTATCAAAAGAAGAGCTGCTTATTATGATTAAAGATATAGACTCCTTATTCGAATCACAACTAGGATTTAACGTTTTTGACTATGCTAAAGATGGAAAACCGATCGATATTCTTTATTTAGCGCCATCAAAAAAGAAAAAAAAGCTACTACGCGATCTAGAGAAAGGTAAATCATTAAAAAATCAAATAGACGCGCTTCAATCATACGTCACTACAACCCAAAAATCTAGCAACTTATTAAAAGAACAGTTAAGCAATGAATATCTTAGATTAAATCAATCCATAGAAGATTTGAATGGAGTTATAAATAAAACCAAACAAACCATGCAAAAAATTTCTAAAGCGGCGTATGAAGATATGCAAAAAGAGATATTCACTAAGAAAACGGCAATTGAGAAGAAACTATCATTTCTGGACAAACGCAAGAGACAATTTAACGCAAGCGTAGCCGCCCTAAAGCAAAAAATAGATAAATATAATTTACTAATAAGAAGATACGATAGAATTCATAGGGACGTAGAAAAACTTTCAAGTACGCTAGTCGAAATTAAAGGCGTAACGCGAGGAGAAACAAAAACGTCATATCAAAACTATATTGAAGATGGAGAGATTAGCGTCAAAAAAAGCACTGATACGCATATGCAAAAAATAGAAATCTATAGTTTTGACAATCTTCAACAATTAAAAGTAGTTTTAGCTCACGAATTAGGTCATCTTGTCGGAGTAAAACATATAGATATTGACAACGCTTTAATGAATCCACTCCTTCAAAAAAAACAGTTAGAGGAGTTGTCATTAACTTATGATGACGTTCAAGCTTTTTATGAAGCGTTTGAGTAAGCTTAGAACAGTGAAAAACATTGTAATATTAAATTATTTTACGACAAACCATGGATTCAAAAGATTTTCTTTATTGTAAGTGATTTGGGAGTTCTTTTCGTATTCAACAACTCTTTTTCCAGCTTCTATCACAATGGCGTGAGCGGCGGCGGTATCCCACTCCATGGTTGGCGCCAACCTTGGGTATATGTCTGCGCTTCCTTCAGCAACCATGCAAAGTTTAAGTGAACTACCTTTGGAAATTTGCTCTATTTTTTGAGTCGGCAATCCGTTTATAAACTCTTGAGTTTCACTTGAGAGGTGTGATGCCGAAGCGACTACTCTCATAATTTTTTCTGCTGTTTTATTTACAAATAGAGGCAATCTATCTCCATTTTTAAACGCTCCAAGGCCTTTTTTGGCACTGTACATATCTTCAAGAACTGGCGAGTATACCACGCCAAGAACGGGGATGTTTTGGTGAATTAAAGCGATATTAACCGTAAATTCTCCGTTTTTTTTCACAAACTCTTTCGTTCCGTCTATTGGGTCTACGCACCAATAATATTGCCAGTTTTTTCTCACATCAAAGGGAATCTCTTGATTTTCTTCGCTCATGATGGGAATGTTTGGATATAGTTTTTGCAAACCGTCGCATATAAGTTCGTTTGATAGAGTGTCGGCCTTAGTCAAAGGAGAGTCGTCAGCTTTGTACTCTACGACAAAATCTTCCCTATATATTTTCATAATAATCTTGCCCGCTTCAATAGCGATGCTTTTTATCTCTTCTAAATCAATTTTATCAAGCATTTAAAGAACCTTGCGCTTTATCTCGTTTTTAAATAGTGTGAATCTCACCAATTTATATTTTAAATCTATTATTTTCATCTTTCCAATAAACTTTTTACATGAAAATCTTTAAGAGAGACATTATAGCATATGAAGTGAACTACCCAACCATCTTTAGGGGTTG
>CALDOC010000531.1 GCA_937914675.1 uncultured Sulfurimonas sp. | reverse complement strand
TTAGTGGGCATTACGTCCCGGTAAACCCTACTCCAATCGAAGCTCCCGTTTACGTTGCGCATAGCAAGAACTTCTTTGAAGAGCTTGGCTTAAGCGATAATCTGGCAACGTCAGAGGATTTTATGAGACTCTTCTCCGGCGATGCCTCGCAATTACCCAAGCCATTACGTCGTATTGGTTGGGCGACGGGATACGCTCTTTCCATCTATGGCGCGGAATACTACGAACAGTGTCCTTTTAAAACGGGAAACGGATACGGCGACGGTCGAGCCATATCTATCCTTGAAGCTGTCATAAATGGCAAGCGCTGGGAAATGCAGCTTAAAGGCGGTGGTAGAACGCCTTACTGTCGTGGAGCTGACGGTCGCGCGGTATTTCGTTCAAGCATTAGAGAATTTTTGGCTCAGGAACATATGCATGCTCTCGGAGTTCCAACGTCGCGCTCTTTGAGTTTATACGTATCACAAACAGAAAAAGTCAGACGACCATGGTTTCGAAACGGTTCATATTCCAAGGATCCCGAAGTTATGATAGAAGAAGCCGTCGCTATCACGACGCGGGTAGCGCCATCTTTTCTTCGAGTAGGTCAGCTTGAGCTTTTTGGTCGCCGCGCGCGTAAAAACGAGCATCCTAAAGCGATGGAAGAGCTCGAGATGATTGTCTTGCACTTAATTGATCGCGAATATGGAGAGGTCATTGACGCAAATTTAACTCTCCATGAAAAAGTGGTGTTGTTAGCTCGTGAGTTTCGCGATCGCCTCACCTCGCTTGTGGCGAATTGGATTCGCGTTGGCTACTGCCAAGGGAATTTTAACGGCGACAACTGTGCGGCGGGCGGCTTCACTCTCGATTACGGTCCATTTGGATTCATAGATATGTTCGATCCTAAATATCAGCCGTGGACGGGTGGCGGAGTTCACTTCTCATTTCTTAATCAACCTCAAGCCGCCGAGCGTAACTTTGCTATGTTTTGTAAAGCTCTGCAACCCTTACTTCGCTCATATGAGAAGGAGATAGAGCAACTAGATGAGATTAAAGCTGGCTTCTCCGAGGTCATGCAAACCAGAATGATACGGATGTGGGCTTCAAAGCTAGGTTTACTAAGTTTTAACGCTACTCTATTCAATGAACTTATAAAGCTAATGATGGCAACCTCTGTCGATTACACTATCTTTTTTCGTGAACTATCACACATACCTGATGATATCTCTGCTATCACTAAAAGCTTTTACGGTAATTCAAAATATGATAAGAAAATTTTAAATAGCTGGTCCGAGTGGCTACAAATGTGGAAATCACTTATTGACGTAGCTACTCCAGAATCCCGCCAAAAGCTCTCAAAAGAGATGAAACAAGTCAACCCAAAATACACGCTACGAGAGTGGTTTCTTGTGCCTGCGTATAAAGAGGCTCAAAAGGGAGATTATACGCTCATTAAAGAGTTGCAAGAAGTCATGACGAACCCATACGCTGAGCACTCCTCTGAAATAGAGAAGAAATACTATAGAGGAAAGCCTTCTGAATTCTTTGAAATCGCTGGCATTTCTCATATTAGCTGCTCGTCGTAATGAAAACGCAAACTCTCATCTCTGGCTGAAAGAAGAGGTGAGTTGACTAGTGTCAACTGCATGTACAAACTTATATCCACTACCTCCTAAAACAGCTACGAATACTTGAGACTTACTTATTTCACCCATTCTTTGATTATGTCTCTAATTTAATAAAACAGAAATGGGCAACGCTAAAAATTTATAACCATCTTTTTGCATCGGCACTATATGTTCACCCATGTAAAAAATATACCCGCCTTTAAATAAATCTCCGCTGTTCTGGGCAAGTTTTACAAGTCCTCTTAGCTCTGAGCTTTTTATATTTGTGGAAGATTTCACTTCTATTCCTATTATATTTGTATTACTCTGCTCTAGCACAAAGTCAACCTCATAATCAGCGTCTCTATAGTGATAAATCTTAGTAGTTTTTTTAGAATACGTCGTATGTTTTAAAAGCTCTGTATATATAAAGTTTTCAACTAGATTCCCTAGCTGTTCCCTTTGCGTTATAAGGAGCGCCTCCTTGTCTACGCCAAGAAGATGTGAAGCTAAACCTGTATCTGTAAAATGAATTTTAGGAGTTTTAACTTCTCGTTTGCCTCTGTTTGTAAAATATGGATTTACTCTTTTAACTAAGTAAAGAGCTTCAAGTATCTCTATGTCTGATTTAACTGTCATGTCTTTTATGGCTAAGTGTTGAGATAATGAGTTGTATTTTAAAAGATTTGCATTAGTATGCGCTAAGAGTGCGAGTAGTTTAAATATCTCAGATTTGTTCTCTTGACTCACTCGTTTAATGAGACTTAAGTCCTTTTCTATGCGAGCCGCTATGTAACTCTCGAACCAAGCGTTAGATATTCTCTCGGACTTGTCATATACGGCGGCAAAGCCACCTCTAACCATAACGTCAACTTGATTTTCAACACCAATAGCTTTAAAATCTACATCTGCAATAGTTGAGCTGAATAACGTATCTATCAAGTTATCGCTTTTTCGCTGTAACTCATACTGCGAAAAAGGAAAAAGATTGAC
Organism: uncultured Sulfurimonas sp.; assembly: GCA_937914675.1. GTDB lineage: Bacteria > Campylobacterota > Campylobacteria > Campylobacterales > Sulfurimonadaceae > Sulfurimonas. The sequence continues at coordinate 4,521 of CALDOC010000531.1, read as the reverse complement.
GCTTACCATTCTCCCCGCTAGGGACTCATTAATGGCGCTCATCTTAAAGAGATCGGCAGACCCCGTTAAAAGAAACATCCCATTTCTGTTTGCTTCATCCACTACCATTTTTAGCGCTTTTACCAGTTCTATCGCCATCTGTATCTCATCTATGACGGCAGGTGACTTCGCTAATTGTTTAGCAAACGTTATAGGATCCTCTTTTGCGGCTTTTAATATTGTTTCGTCATCCATCGTGTAGTATGAAAACCCGAGTTCTTTAGCTATCTCTTTGCTCAGAGTAGTCTTGCCAGATTGTCTCGGTCCAGCGATGGTAACAATTTTAAAGGACTCTAGCAGTTCTAAGATAAAGGATTTAATATTTCTTTGTATAAACATAGTTTCTCCATAATTATGAGTTATTATATCATATATTATGAATTATCATAGATATTATTATGATTTATCTAAAGTTAATCATCTAAATAAAGCCACCAATAAATAACTTCTTGATGCTTTTGCGCAAATTTTTAAAACCACCATCTGTACATTTACCATTATTACGCAGCCTGTTCCAATACGAATCACCAACTCTCTTTTATAATTTTTAGTGCACCACCAAAGAGATAATTAGAAATATTATGAATCATCCCTATCGCATGAGTTCATACCATAAACAGTTTAGTTAGTGTAAAAAAAGAGATCATACTTATACGAGAAAAAAGATAACATTCTTAACTTAACAACTACAATCTCAACAAACAAACAATCAATAGAAGATGACAACTACGCCTCCATCATCAACAAGCCTCTCTTTTCAAATGCGAAACACATAATACTAGCAAGAAGATTTACATCTTAAGAGAGCGTATCTTGAAAATAATCAAATCAAAGCCGATGAAAGCAATGTCAAAAGAAGAGAAACCTCGCTAGAAAAAAACTCTATTGTAGTGGTTGAACAAACTCAAGACGGTAAGGTTATTTTATTTATTTCAAATCTTGATTTTATAGTACTGAACTTCAATAGATAAATATACAATTTAATTTGTCATATCAATTTGTTTAACAAAGTGACACTATTCTTTGACAATGTGCTTCCGCTTTTCTCCATTCCAGGAGGATTCTACGCGAAGTTTGCTTGACAAAGAAAATAATGAATTTCATTGCGTATATATTAGCCCTTGAGTTAACTTTGTAGTGTAACAATTGACTACAAATAAGTAATTAGCTATAATTGTAGTTATATATTTCATTACATACTTGTAAAATATAATTTTGTAATGAAAGATCTCAGTACTTGGATAAATATGAAAACATTACAAACAGGCAAGATAGCGATAGGCAATGATTTTTTAGGAAGAAAAAAAATCATCCAAGAAATTGATTCTTACTTAGGCATGTCCCAATCTGTTGTTCTTACTGCGCCTAGAAGATATGGCAAGAGTTCAATTATCGCAGAGATTGTCAATAGAAATACATATCATTTGAAAATAATTTCTGTAGATATAATGAAAATTCATAGCAAAAGAGCTTTGGCTGAACATATAATTGATGAAGCGTATGGGGCCATTGGAATAAAAGGTATTATTAAGAAGTTACAAGAGAGTAGTATAGAGTTTTTTAAAACACTCATGAATCACTTAACAAGCATAAAACTAACAATAGATGACATTTCTATTGAAACAACTGATAAACTCCTAAAAGAAACCAATGAAGATAAACTTTTAGAGTATGCTCTTGAATTACCAGAACAGATAGCTGCAAAGATTGGACAAAAGTTTTTATTTATAATTGACGAGTTTGGAGAGATAGACAAGCTTCAGTCAAAAAATGAATTAATAGAAACAATGAGAACTGTTTTTCAAGTACAGCAAAACGTTCTCTTTATATTTGCAGGTTCTCAATATGCCCTAATGACAAAAATATTTATCGACAAAGACTCAGCTTTTCATAAATTCGCTGTTCAAATTGAAGTTCCTGTAATGAAAGCCAAAGATTTCCAACAAAAATTTAAAGAAGTGTTTTATGCAAAAGAGGTGTCAATTCCAAGTGACTTTGCAGAACTAGTTGAAGAGATAAGCCAAGGAATACCTTACTATATGGTGAGAGTCGCGCAGCAAGTACTAATTGACGCTCTTCTTAAAGGAGAGATGAACACATACTGTTTTTCAATCAGAGCCGCTGCACTCAAAGTATTTAAAAAAGAGCAAAGTTATTTCGCGGCTGAATTAAGTAAGTTCAGAGGTAAAAAGCACGACATGACAACATTAAAAGCATTGTCACTAGGTAAAAATCATACTCAAGAGCTTGAGAAGCATGGTGTGAGTAGACAGAACGCGAATGCTATTGTTAAAACACTTCTTCTTACAGGCGTTATCGAAAAAAAATCTAATAAATATATTATTACAGATCCATTCTTAAGAAGATATGTAAGTAAACTATGAGCAAACCCAAGGTTGATATGTGACTTTCAATGAATATTTGTTTCTATTTTAAGAAATTATATTCTATTTTTGGCATCCTTCACAACCGATAGACAAAGAAAAGATAAAATAGGAAAAATAAACAAGGAAGCGACATGGAACAAGCCACCAGTCTAGAAATATTAAAATCAGGTAAAAACGTTTTTATGACGGGTTCCGCCGGAACGGGAAAAACTTATGTTTTAAATCAATTTATCGCTTATCTCAAAGAGAGAAAGGTTTATCCAACTATTTTGGCGCCAACGGGGATTGCGGCTTCGCACCTTGGTGGACAGACCATTCACTCCTTTTTTTCTCTTGGAATAAGAGAGCGAGTCGACCAAGAGTTTTTAGACTCCTTACTCAACAAAAAGAACCTACAAACTAAGTTCTCCAAATTAAAGGTATTGATTATTGACGAGGTTTCAATGATTGCCCCTACGATTTTTACGGCAATGGACCTTATCCTACAAGCTTTTAAAAACTCCACTCTGCCCTTTGGAGGGATTCAAGTCATCTTGTCGGGAGATTTTTTTCAACTTCCCCCCGTTTCAAAAAACAACCAAGGGAAGCGATTTTCATGGCAATCTCCCTCATGGAAAGAGCTTGAGTTAAGAACCTGCTATTTGGAAAAAAAGTTTCGTCAGATTGACGATCCCATCATTTTAATTTTAGATGAGATTAGATCCGGACGCAGTACCCAAAAAACTCATGAGCTTTTAGAGTCTCGTTTTCAACAAACACTAGCGATTGAATTTACTCCAACCAAGCTTTATACCCACAATATGGACGTAGATAGAATCAATCAGCAAGAGTTGCTTGCTTTGCCAAGCCTTGCTCATGTATTTAAGAGTGAGGACTCAGGTTCTCAAGCAAACGTAGAAAAGATTTTTAAAACATCTTTAGTCTCCCAAGAGATAACTCTTAAAAAAGACGCCCTTGTTCTTTTTATTAAAAACAATCAAGAGTTTGGATACGTTAACGGCACGACGGGAGTCGTTACAGGATTTGACAAAGAGAATAAAATGCCTATAGTGAAGCTCTCAAGCAATAGGTCCATCACCGTCATGAATGAGAACTGGATGATAGAGAACGCAAAAGGGGAAGTAAGCGCTAAAGTCTCTCAACTCCCTCTTCGTTTGGCTTGGGCCATCACCATACATAAGTCACAAGGCATGACGATAGACGCCGCTGAAATCGATCTTTCAAAGACGTTTGAGTCTGGACAAGGCTATGTGGCTCTCTCTCGTATCAAAAGCCTTCAAGGACTTCGTTTGATGGGCATTAACGATATGGCTCTTAGAGTCGATCCCCTTATTTTAAGCATAGACGACCGTATAAAGAATGCGTCAAAAAACGCGTCTTCGGAGATACAAGCCATCTCTACGCAGGAGAGAGAAAATATTTTTACTGATTACATACGCTCATTAGGCGGTACGATTGAAATTACTGAGATTGAAAAAGAGAAGATTAAACTCTCGGCAATCAAAGATATAGAAGTAAAAAGCAAAGTCCCAAATCATTTACAAACTTTGGAGTGCGTGAAGGAGGTCAATAGCGTTGAAGAGCTTGTTAGCCTTAGAGGAATGACCTTGGGTACAATCATAAAACACTTTGACAAATTAAGAGCGGAGAATATCCCCTTGGACATTGAAAAATTTAGACCTAAGGACGAGCTACTTGAAAAAATCAACGCCATTGTTTCAAAAATAAAGCTAGATAACAATAAAGAAGAGTTCACAGAAGGTGGCAGGCTTAAATTAAAGCCAATTTTTGAGGCTCTAAACAATGAAGTCTCTTATGATGAGATTCGTCTAGCGCTTATGTTTAGTAATCCATAGTTCTTAGACTATGGCTATGAATGCCACTACAACAAAGATATCTTATCAGGAGTGTTTTTATAAGCTTTTACAGCTGTCAAACAAATTACAAGTTTTCCCCAGATACTCCCTTATACGCAATTAAAATATCTACATAAATTTACCATTCGATTGACAATTTATTTATTTTAGCAGTTTTTAGTAGAAATAATAGACTAAAACTCCTTATTTACAGAGATTTTAAAATGTCAAAATTATAA
>CALDOC010000530.1 GCA_937914675.1 uncultured Sulfurimonas sp. | reverse complement strand
ACAATTATTTAATAAGAGGCAACGCATGAACGAAGTAAAAACGATATATTTAAAAGATTATAAAAAACCAACTTTTGAGATACAAAGCGTCGAGTTGGCGTTTGACTTGTTTGAAGAGTTCACGCTCGTGACGAACGTCATGAAGATGAAAAAACTTGATGAAAACGAGAAAAATTTAAAGTTGGACGCAGTTGGTTTAGAACTCAAAGAGTTATGGCTTAATGATTTGCGACTTAAAGAAACTAGATATGTGATAGACGAAGAGAGTCTAACTATTTTAAACGCGCCAAGCAAATTTACCATTAAAATAGTCAATAAAATCTACCCTCAAAACAACACGGAGTTGGAAGGTCTTTATAAATCAGGAAGCATCTTCTGCACCCAAAACGAGCCAGAGGGTTTTAGAAGAATTACTCCATACATAGACCGTCCCGACGTCATGAGCGTTTTCACCACGACTGTCATAGCCGATAAAAAACGCTATCCCATTCTTTTGAGTAATGGAAATAAAAGACAATGCCATGATAGTTTGGAGGAACGCCACGGCGTCACATGGCATGACCCTCATCCAAAACCTTCCTATCTTTTCGCCCTCGTCGCGGGGGACTTGGGAAGCGTAAGCGACGAGTTCACAACCGCTGGTGGAGAGAGAGTCGCATTGAACGTCTACTGCGACTTAGGCAATGAGTCTAAATGTCACCACGCTATGAAATCGCTCAAAGAAGCCATGATTTGGGATGAGCAAACGTATGGCCGAGAGTATGATTTGGAGTATTACAATATCGTGGCGGTGGATAGTTTCAACATGGGAGCGATGGAAAACAAGGGTTTAAACGTCTTTAACTCGGCTTACGTTTTGGCGGACGAAGACAGCGCCACCGACGCCAACTTTATGGGTATACAGTCAGTCATAGCCCATGAATACTTTCATAACTGGACTGGAAACAGAATCACTTGCAGAGATTGGTTTCAGCTTACTCTCAAAGAAGGCTTGACGGTTTTTCGCGATCAATCTTTTTCCGCCGACCTTAACTCAAGAGAAGTTCAACGCATAGAAGACGTAAAAGCGTTAAGAGAACGCCAATTTGTGGAGGACGCCTCGCCAACGTCACACCCAATTCAGCCAAAGTCTTATATATCCATGAACAACTTTTACACGGCCACGGTTTATGAAAAAGGCGCGGAAGTGATACGAATGATACACACTCTTTTAGGTGAAAAAAATTATAGAAAAGCGACGGACCTCTACTTTGAAACTTTTGATGGACAGGCTGTGACTACGGATGATTTTTTATGGGCGATGAGTAGCGCTAGCGGCGTTGACTTGACTGCGTTTACGAAGTGGTACCATCAAAGCGGAACTCCAAAGTTGGAAGTAAAGAAAAGTTTTGAAGAGGGCGTCTATAAACTCGTTCTAACGCAAGTGGTGCCAAAAGCCGTTGACGGTTCCGAGCAAGAGCCTTACTTTTTTCCTCTCAAAGTTGCGTTATTGTCGAAAGATACAAACGAGTTAAGAGAAAAAACTTTGATAATTTCCAAGAAGAGCGAAGAGTTTATTTTTGAAGGTTTCGAAAATGAGCCGGTTTTGTCTGTCAATAGAGATTTTTCCGCGCCTATAATCGTAGAACAAGAATCAAATGATTTCGCCTATCTTATGAAGCATGATACAAATAGTTTTGTGAGATATGAATCGGCTCAAAGTTTTGGAGTGGAGACGATAGAGGCGATTATGAGAGGTGAAGGCATAAATGAGGCTTTCGTTGAAGCTTATGGCTATCTCCTTGATTTGGAAATTGATTTTTCTTACAAGGCTCTTCTTTTGGAGCTTCCATCCATTTCTACTTTGATGCAACGCCAAGAGGTGGTGGATTTTGAGGAAATTTACAAGGCGAAAGATAGTTTAGCCGAGCGTTTGGCGATAAAGTACGCAAACAAGCTTTTGTCCATATATAAAACGAATCATGAGCCAAAATCCACTTCTTTGGATAGTCTTAGCATGGCCAAACGTTCCATAAAAAATAGAGTTTTACGAACTCTTAGCGCTTTTGAAACTGACGAAGTCATAGCGCTTGCAAAGTTGCAGTATGAAGAGTCCTCCACCATGACGGATAGAGTCGCGGCGCTTGATATTTTGGAAAATTCAAAGTCCGATTATACAAAGTTGGCGTTTGCTGATTTTTATGAAAAATACAAAAATGATATGTTGACTATGACCAAGTATTTTTCACTTCTCTGCGCTTCAAACAGAGAAGGGACGTTAAGTAGAGTTATAGAACTACAAGAAGACGAAGCGTATGACGAAAAAGTTCCAAACCTCGTTCGCTCGTTAGTTGGAGCGTTCGCTCGAAATTATAAGCATTTTCACGCAAAAGATGGGAGCGGTTATAAGTTTGTCGCGGATAAGATTATTGAGATAGATAAGATAAACGCTCAGATGGCCTCAGGGCTCGCCGGGGCTTTTAAAATCTACAATAGGATGAATAAACGCAACAAAAATTTGATGAAAGCAGAATTGGAACGTGTAATATCTACACAATCATTATCAAAAAATTCTTTTGAAATAATTAGTAAAATTTTAGTTAAAGATTAATTATTTTATTTTATTTTAGTTTAAAGTACCTATTTTACGGGTCTTGCGTTATTGATAAAATAAATTTATGTAATAATTGTAATTTTATTCTTTGACGCACATCATAAAAACGCAGTAAACTTATGGTAGAATCTTAGGAGAATTTATTTCAAGAGGAAGAAAAATGGCAAGATTAGTTGTACTTGGTGGTGGTGTTGCAGGGCATACTACCGCGACGTTTGCGGCAAAATGGTTAGGTTCGGAGCATGAAGTTGTAGTTGTGACTCCTAACTCAAAGTGGAATTGGATTCCATCAAATATTTGGGTTGGCGTTGGTCAAATGACTAAAGAAGAGGTTACTTTTGACTTGGCTCCAGTGTACGCCAAAGCTGGCATTACTTATAAGCAAGCAAAAGCTGTTTCTTTAAATCCTGAAGGAAATGAGTCTAGTAACAAGCCGTTTGTTACTATCGAATCAACTGAAGCTGGAAGAGAAGGGCAAACTGAAAACGTAGAATATGATTACATCGTAAACGCTACTGGCCCAAAACTTAATTTTGGCGCGACTCCAGGTTTGGGCGACGCTAATGGAATGGGTGAGCATACTGTTTCAGTATGTACCGCCGACCATGCCGTTCATGCGTCTCATAAACTTCAAGAAGCCATTGAAAAGATGAAAGGCGGAAAGCGTCAAAAATTCTTAATCGGTACGGGTCATGGAATGTGTACATGTCAAGGCGCCGCGTTTGAGTATCTATTTAACATAGAGCATGA
>CALDOC010000529.1 GCA_937914675.1 uncultured Sulfurimonas sp. | reverse complement strand
ATGGGCGTTTATGAGATGGAAAAATTCGCTCGCGGTTCATCAAAGATAGCGCATTTCGTGGCGGACAGTTACGCGACGACGGTCGTCGGTGGAGGGGATACGGCTGATTTGGTTCAAAGAATAGGGCTTGACGAAGAGATGAGTTTCATCTCAACCGGGGGTGGAGCGTCTCTTGAACTTTTAGAGGGTAAAATACTTCCTGGCGTCTTACCATTAATCATTCAAGCGTAAAGTTAAACAACAACAAAAGGATAGCGTCATGATAATAGCGGCAAATCTAAAAACGAATTTAACGAGACAAGAGACGGATAAATATTTAGAAGATTTAGAAGAGTATCTAAACAAAACGAAATCAACTCAAGAAGTTTTAGTCTTTCCCGCCATGACAAGCTTAAATCATCATAGCGGCAAAGTGATTGTTGGCGTTCAAAACGCCTACCCTACGAAAAACGGCGCGTTCACGGGAGAAATAGGGCTAGATCAATTAAATGAGTTTGGGGTAAAAACGATTTTGATAGGGCACAGCGAACGCCGTCATGTTCTTGGAGAAACGCAAGAGAGTCTAGTGAATAAATTTAACTTTTACAAAGATTTGGGTTTTAAGATAGTGTACTGCGTTGGGGAGCCTCTTGAAAAAAGAGAAGCTGGAAAAGAAGCCATGATGCGTTACATATCGACTCAATACGAGGGGATAGATACGACTTACGAAAATTTAATCATAGCTTATGAGCCTGTTTGGGCGATAGGCACGGGACTTACTCCAACCGTAGAAGACATACAAACGATTCATTCCGATTTAAAAGAAAAGTCGCTTGCTCCACTTCTATATGGAGGCAGCGTTAAGGTCTCCAACGCCAAAGAAGTGCTCGCGCTTGAAAACGTCGATGGGATTTTGGTGGGCGGCGCCGCGCTTAACGTGAAAGATTTTTCCGACATGGTATCGTTCGCGGACGATTTATAGCTTCTTTCTTCTCGGAGCCTCGAATTTCTTCGAGGCTAGAACAGACTAGTTCCAAAGCTCCAGCTTTGGAATTCATATATCATTTTAAGTTCTTGTATGCATTACCATCAGGACGACAAACGAGAGAAAAACCTACTTCCCAATAACGGGAAGTGACTCCACTGCCTTTACATGCGAAGTCTCATGGCTCTTTGGAGAGCTTTTGAGATAAACTCCAGCTTTATCCACATACTCTTGAAGAGTAAAATTTCTCTCTTTTATTTCAGTGCTATTTTGTTCTGTTTTTTTATATTTTGTATTTATCTCTTCGTCTTTCTCTATAGTGGGAGTCCAATCAGTAATCAACCAAGAATCGAGACTGTTTTGCATAGCCCCGCTTTTATCCTTACCATTTGGGGAAACTTCCTTTAACGCGGCGTTCTGAGATGGCGGCGTTTCTACTTTAGAGCTACATGAGCTCAAACTTAGGATGGTGAGTATGGTTGCGGAAGCAAGTGTAATAGTTTTCATAAGTGGCATTATACACTATGAAATTGCCTGTTTTTTAAGCAAGTTATATAAGGTAGAACTTATATTACATCAGTTATAATAACAGTCAAATTAAATATTGAGGAGAATATATGAAATTTACAAAAATGAGTTTAGTGGC
>CALDOC010000528.1 GCA_937914675.1 uncultured Sulfurimonas sp. | reverse complement strand
TGACTGTTAATCACTTGGTCACTGGTTCGAATCCAGTATCCGGAGCCACAACAACATAAAACCCCACAAACTCGGGACTCTTTACCACTCATAAATCATTCGGTGTCAAACAAATCTTTATATAAACTACCATTTTTAGGCATTTTATAAAACATTTCCATTTTTGAAAAAAATACCATTTTCAACACCCGCTAAGATTATTAAAACTGAATATGAAAAAAAATTAAGAGTCTATGCTAATTCATTCAAGTCATTTACTCTTTAAATTCTCCAGCTAATCTTTTATAGATATCCGATTTTTCTAAAAGTTCCCCATGCGTTCCCATGGCCACTATCTCCCCTTTTTGAATTACCAAAATTTTATCCGCATGTTCAATCGTGCTCAGTCTATGCGCGATCGTGATGGTGATTTTATCTTTCGTATACTCGTCAAGCGCGCTCTGGATTCTTTTTTCGCTCTCATTGTCAAGGGCCGACGTCGCTTCGTCGAACAGTATGATAGAAGAGTGTTTATAGATGGCTCGAGCTATCGCCACTCGCTGGCGCTGGCCGCCGGAAAGATTTGCTCCCGCTTCGCTCATGAGCGTGTGAACGCCATTTTCCAAACCGTTTACGAAAGCGTAAGCGTCGGCTAGTTTCAAGGCGTTTACAACCCTATCTTCATCTATCTCGTCCTCTCCATAAGCGACATTCGCCGCCAAGCTGTCTTGAAATATATAGATTCTTTGACTCACTAGAGAGATATGATGTTTTAACGAATTTTGAGTATACTCTTTGATATTTACTCCATTAATCAGTATCTCGCCGTCATTTGGATCGTAAAAACGAAGCAACATGTTCATGAACGTGCTTTTGCCGCCTCCGCTGTCGCCAACCAAAGCGATGCTGTCCCCCTTGTTTATCTTCAAACTTATATCGTTTAAAATATTCTCTTTTTCATATTTCAATACAACGTTTTTATACTCTACGCTCGTCACGTCCTCTTCAAGAACAAGGGGTCCGTCGACTATGACGTTCTCTGTGTCTATAACCGAAAACACCCTTTCGCTCGCCGCCAAAGCGTCTTGAATCCTAGAGTAAATCCCACCTATTTTGCGGATTGGCTCAAAAACCAAACTGATCGCGGTCAAAAACGCGGTGAACTCCCCTACCGTCATTTTTCCCGCAAAGACTTCTTTCCCGCCTATGTATATGACCGCCGCCATGCCGCTCACCGCGATTATTTCCATGATGGGAGAAACCATCGCGCCAACGTAAGTCGTCTTCATATTTATTCTAAAAAAATTCCAATTCTCCATGCTAAAGCGATTCATCTCATAATCTTCAGTGGCGTTCGCTTTGATGATTTCGCTGTTGTTAAACACTTCGGTGAGTCTTGAAACCAAGTCGGAATTTTTGTCCTGAGAGCGGTGAGAATATTTTTTGAGCCTTCGAGCAATCATGATTAGAGGGTAAATAACCAAAGGAACGACAATTAAAGTATAAAATGAGAGCAGAGGATTTAAGTAGATTATATACCCTATAAGAGCGATGACGGTAATAAAATCTCTAAACATGTCCGGCAACATGTTCGATACGAAATACTGTATGCGACCTATGTCGTTCGTAACGCGAGAAATCAACTCTCCGCTTCTGTTCGAGTAGAGATAACTCATGTCCATGGAAATCATTTTATGAAGCAAGATCTCTCGAAACCTCGTGACTATGCTTTGACCGATATACTCCATAAAGACCGTCTGTATGTACTTTCCAACGGCTTTGACCAAAAATATGCCAAACAAACCCATGGGAATCAGATAAAGCATCTCTTGCTTCTTGGCGATAAACATATCGTCCATCAAAGGCTTCATGATGTGAGCGGTGGCGGCGGTCGACATCACAATCAAGATGCCGCCAAACACCACTATCATATAGTAAAGCTTATATTCTTTTATATAGGGCCAAAATCTTTTTATTATCTCTTTCAAAGCGTCTCCATTTATGTTAAGCCAACATTCTACACTATAAAAGTTAAAGATTAACTCAGTATAATTTTACAAATAATTATTTTGGAAAGACAAAACTCTATGAAAACACCTTTACACGTAACGCTTAGAAGACTCTTTCGTACCTACCTTTACCTACTACTGGGCAAACTTCTTAAAAGCGGTGAAACAAAAAATACAATTGATAAAAAAGAGATTAAAACTATTGTTATTATTCGACCAAATTATAGAATTGGCAATCTTATCTTTTTAACGCCACTTATAAATGAAATACACAAAAACATGCCCGACGTTAAAATCGACATGATAGTGGGCATGAAGATAGCAGGTGACATTTTTAAGCCGATGCCAAACATAGACAGAGTCATCGACATACCTCGAAGTTTATTGGTTCACCCTATAGAACTCTACAAATTCATCAGAGACGCTAGAAGAAAGAGATACGACTTGGCTATAAATATAATATCTGGCTCCATTAGCTCTCAAATCGTCACAATACTCACAAACGCGAGATATAAAGCGAGTGGCGTGAGTGAGCACAACATCACAAAACTAACTCATACCATAGTTGAAGAAGGCATTTACAGACATAGCGGTCAACAAACTTTGGAGTTTTTAAAACTTTTTGATATTCCTTTACCAAAAGAGAATGCTTTTTTAGACATAAAATTGACACAAGATGAGATAGAGACAGCTAAAGAAGAGTTGCAAGATTTACTACAAAAAGCAAATCTACCTCAAAAGAGTAAAGTTGTCGCTCTTTTTAGAAATGCCAGACTTGATAAAAAAATCCAAGACGAGTGGTGGCAGGCATGGCATGAAGAGTTCCTTAAGCTTGATAAAGAGATAGTTATCGTTGACATCTTATCGCCAGATATTTTAAGTAAATTAAATAACAACTGTTTAGAGTACTCAAACAAAAACCTAAGAGCTTT
>CALDOC010000527.1 GCA_937914675.1 uncultured Sulfurimonas sp. | reverse complement strand
TAAGAGATTAAAAAACCAATGATTATAGACGCCAAAGCCAAAGCTAACGTAAGATTTTTATTGTACTCTATTGTCTTGTTTGCTTGGTCTATCGTGTAAATAAAGTAGATGTCGCCTATTTTTTGAGACGCTAAACTTATCGTCTCTGATTGAAAAACGTATTTTTTATCTATTTCAAAACGGTTAAGCTTTTGTTTTATTAACTTGTTGAAATCTCTTGCTTGAACGCTATTTGGCTTTAAATAGGAGGAAATTTCTACGCCTCTTGAGTCCTTCACCATTACCGCCACTACGCCTTTTAGCGTCGAAAAGTTTTTTACGGCCTCGTCTATTGTGGCTAAATCATATACAATCATTGGCGATTTAATGATTTGAATCAAAAGATGAGTGGAAGTTTCATTTTTTTCCTCAATGAGATTTTTTGACGCGCTCCTGAGAGAATTAAAATTTAATCCAATGATTAAGGAGAGAATTATCACTTCAAGAACAAGAAAAGATAGGACAAACTTAGACTTTAGTGAATTGAACATAGGCTACTTTTCCATAACCTGAAGCTTTATCGCCAAATCTTTCACAACGTCATATTCTTCATTATTCACAAGCTTGAGTTTTTTCATTTTTAAAGGCGCTAAAAGAGGGTCTGGAATTGACAGAAGCGCGTCAACTATCGCTTGGCGTTTATCTCCGCGCATAGTTGATTTAAAAGCGAAAGGATGACTAGGATACTCGCTAGTGTGGTACAAGATTTTTAACTGGCTTTTGACGCTCTCGTCTTGAATCGCTTTATATGTTCTCTCAATGCCTCCACCGAAATCTCCAAAACCTCTTGCTATGCCTTTATAGACCGAATCGTGAGAGTTGACGTAGCGCGCCTTGCTGAGCGTCTCCAAGCTCACTCCATACTTTTGGAGTAAATCGTATTTTATCAAAAGAGTGGCCGCGAACGCGTTTGGAGATGGAAAAACGTATTGCGCGTTGGCGTCTGTAAAGTTCATTTTTGACTTTTTATTTGCGGCTACCAGGCCTTTGATGTTCTTTTTTGCCCTTACGTAAGCCATATATTTTTGTTTTTTATGCGCGACTACGTAATGATACGGATTCATATAGGCAAAATCGTACCCACCGGAGTATAAAACGCTTTCAAATTCTGGAATGGATTTTTCAGTTTTAAAAACAACTTTTTCGCCAATTTTTTCAGACAAGTACTCCGCAATGGGCCTCCATGTTTGTAGGAGTTTTGTTGGGCTTTGTTGAGGAACGACGCCCATAATAACATCGGATTGAAGAAGCCCAATCGATAGATATAAAACGATCGATATTTTGTGTAAAAAGTTCATTGTTCAGTGCCTTAAAATGTATTTTAAATATTTAAGCGAATAAAGAAAAAGATTATAGAGAGTTTTTAATCAATTCATTTATCTCTTTGACGTTTTTTGTATTTGCGAAACAGCTCTTGTCTCCACAAATCATAAAACCGTCATCTTCGCTTATTTTGCATAGCGCAAAAGGATAAGTTAAACCTACAAGTTCTTGAGCTGAATTTTGAAGATTTTGTTTGCTCGCTTTGACAACTCTATCTCCCTTCAAATATCTAAAAGCTTGCATGAGCATATATGGAGAGTAAATGGGTTTTCTCCCAAGCTCATAAGAGTTGTATTCCATGGTTTTAAACGCGAAGTGGGTATATTTTTCATCTTCCAAAATCGTTCCCAAAGAGAGAAGAACGTCTGTGATGACGCTTACGGAACTTGTGTAGGTGTTGTCGGATATTTCGGCTTGCGTTACAAACTCGCCAGAGCTAAAGTTCCATTGACCTTTGTTGTAGTACTCCTCAAGCGCTTTGTTCGCGAATCTTTGAGCGTTGATAAGATAAATCTCGTCTTGCGTGTATTTAAACGCGCTCATGAGAGCTTGGGCGAGAAAAGCGTAATCTTCCAAAAAGGCTTCAATCTTTGGCGTTTTGTGGATGAGAGTGGTGTGATACAGGGTCCCCTCTATGAACATGCTTTCCATAAGGGCGTCAAGACTTTTCATGGCTTTTTCATGGTAGTTGGCGTCAATCGCCCCTAAAGTGAAGAGTGAATTTATCATCATGGCCGACCAAGAAGTTTGCACTTTTTTGTCTATGAATGGATACTCTCTATTTTGTCGAAGTTTTTGCAACGCCATCTTTACGTCTGCGAACCATGAAGGAATCTCTCCATTTTCAAAACGGATGACGTTTTTGCCTTCAAAGTTGCCGCCATGAGTAAGACCCATTCGTTGACACATGCTCTCTATGTCTTCATAGCCATTGTCAGCCAAAGTTTGATAAACTTCATCATAAGAGTAAACAAAGTACGTTCCCTCCTCACCCTCGCTATCGGCGTCGCTCGCGCTATAAAAAAGCGCGTCCTCGCTCATGAAGTTAAACCAAAAGTCCGCAATCTCTTTTGCCGTTTGCAAATAGCTTGCATCTTTATAGGTCAAGTACGCTTTGGCGTAAACGTCGCAAAGTAGGGCGTTGTCGTAAAGCATCTTTTCAAAATGTGGCACGAGCCATTTGTCGTCAGTAGAGTAACGGCAGAATCCACCGTCCACGAGGTCGTACATGCCGCCTTTTTTCATGTTGTTAAGCGTGTGCGTAACCATCGCTTTGGCTGATTTGTCGTCATAGAGTCTGTCTATGGTCAAAAGGGTATTTAAAGTTGAAGCGTGAGGAAATTTTGGTTTTACTGAAAAGCCGCCATTTGTCGTTTCGTAATTGTTTTTCGCTTGAAGCATGAAGTTTTTGGAGAAATCTTCTTTGAGTACGGTTGCTTGTTTTGGCGCTGTGGTTTTGTTTAAAAAGCTCTCTATTTCATCCGCGTTTTCAAAAAGTTTGGCGTCGTTTTCTGCTATTTTCGTGGTGATGAGAGTGGTCAAATCTTTGAAGCCCATGCCCTCGACGCTACCCGCGTTCGACTCGGGCGGTATGTAAGTTCCCGCGAAAAACGGTTTGTTTTGTGGCGTGCAAAAGATGGAGGTCGGCCAACCGCCGGCTCGACGATTTAAAAGCATGTGAACCTCTTGATAATGCTTGTCAATGTCTGGGCGTTCTTCGCGATCGACCTTTACGCAAACAAAGCTAGCGTTTAAAATGTCCGCGCAATCTTGGTCTTCAAACACTTTTTCCTCCATGACATGACACCAATGGCATGAGGAGTAACCTATGCTTATGAAAATCGCCTTGTTCTCGGCCTTTGCTTTCTCAAACGCCTCGTCCCCCCAAGGATACCAATCAACAGGATTGTCTTTGTGTTGTTGTAAATACGGCGAATCTTCTTTTTCTAATCTGTTTGACATGCATAATTCCTATTTTAAAAGTGTTTTATTTTCTTAGTTGTAGAGTAGGGGAATATTGATGAGATTTTGCTTAAATGGAAAAGCGGAGATTGCTTTTTGGTTGAGATTTTAAGCGGCGATATAGTCTGATTTAACTTCAACCCTCAAAAGGTTGAAGAGATTTCTAAAATAAGAACTGCCATAATCATTTTACAACTTGTCAGGAGTCAAATCCACTTCTTCAAGAAAATGACGAAGTTTCACTATCGAATCTTTTGTCAGTTCATTTCCATGAGAGATGACCAAAGAGTGTTCTTTACCTTTAAAATGAATAAGAGCGCGACCATGTTTGCTTATATCCACGGTAGCGCCATAATGTTCAAGAGCGTGAATCAACTTTGCGCTCTCAATATTTCCAGATAATGGATGTTCAAATAACTTTTTTAACTTCTCTTTATGTTTGCTCATATAGACTCCTAGTTTCGTATG
>CALDOC010000526.1 GCA_937914675.1 uncultured Sulfurimonas sp. | reverse complement strand
GCGAAGAAAAATGCGACAAATGTGGAAGCGACATGGTGATTAAAAATGGTCGCAACGGTCAATTTTTGGCGTGTAGCAACTATCCAGACTGCAAAAGCACAAAGAGCATAAACGTACAAGAGAAAAATAGTGAAACGCCATGTCCCGATTGTGGCGGAACCATCAGCCTCAAAAACTCTCGTCGGGGTCCATTTTGGGGATGCAACAACTACCCAGAATGTAAATTTATCTCAAAGTTTGAGCCAACGACCATAAAATGCAAAGAGAAGGGTTGCACAGGAGTTTTAGCTCCGCGCACTTATAGAAACAAAGAAGTTTACGAGTGCGTCAAATGTAAAGCTCGGACTCCTAGAGAGGAAGAGACGCAAGTCGCTCAAGCGAAAAAGTAAACGATGAAGATAGGAATACTCTCGGACACTCATAAAAAAGTAAAAAAAGCTAACCAAGCTTTAACTTTGCTTTTAGACGAAGGAGCGGAATTTATCGTCCATGCGGGCGATATTTGCGAACTTGAAACGCTTGAACTTTTGAAAAATTGTGGCAAAAGATACGTTGTGGTTTATGGAAACAACGATAACCACCTAATGACTCATCAAAACGACTACAATTTGGTGCAAGAACCGCACTATTTTAAAATTGCGCAGACAACATTCAAACTCATGCATCTCCCCCGCTATATGACTCCCGACACGGAGATTGTCATCTTTGGGCACACGCATAACTTTAAATCTGAGTTCATCGACGGAACCCTTTTTTTAAACCCTGGAGAGAGTTGCGCTAGAGACAAACCCGTCTCGGAGTGCGTAATGCTTGAAGTCAAAGAAGATGATCTTGTTGTCACTTACTTTGCCAAAAAAAAGAAAGAGAAGTCGTTTAAAAGTGAATTTTTCTCTTATAAAAGGAGTAAATAATGAGTGAAGAAATTTTTTTATGTTCAATCTGCAACATCAATAGTGGCACTTGCAAAGAAGATTGCAAATTTTGCTCTCAAAGCGTGAGATACAAAGCCGACATAGAGAGATACAAACAAAAACCGATTGAAAAGATAAAAGAAGAAGCCATCAGAGCGAGAGACAACGGAGCGTTGGGCTTTTGTCTCGTAACCGCCGATAAAGGGCTAAATGACAAAACCCTCAAGTTTGTCTGCGACGTGGCGAAGGCGGTAATCGAGGTGGCGCCAGAGCTGCGCCTCATCGCCTGCAATGGAACGGCGAGCGTGGAACAACTGCTTACTTTAAAAGAAGCCGGAGTAAAAGCGTACAATCACAACTTGGAAACGAGTGAAGATTTTTATCCGCAGATATGCACCACGCATCCTTGGAGCGAACGCTACGAAACTTGTCTAAACGTCAACGAAGCCGGTCTCACTCTCATAACCGGCGGAATTTTTGGTCTAGGGGAGACGCAAGAAGATAGAATCTCCATGTTGCGCTCGTTGGCGTCTCTCAATCCTACGTCGGTTCCCATCAACTTTTACCATCACAACGAAGCGTTGGAACTTCAACCAAACTCTTTAACGATTGAAGAGGCGCTATCTTTGGTGAAGTTGACGCGAGAGACGATACCAAAAGCCCAAAGAATCATGGTCGCAGGCGGTCGCGAGCTCATGTTTGGCGATAGGCAAAACGAGATTTTTGGCGTTGGAGCGAACTCCATCGTCATTGGAAACTACTTGACGACGGCGGGAAGAGCCATGAGCAAAGATTTAGAGATGCTCAAATCGTTAAAGCTTGAAGTCGCAAAAAAAGTATAGGATTTCAAAAGATGAGTGATAACATTACAATAATAGTTACAATTTCTCTCATTATAATGTTCTCTCCATTTTTTGCAAAGTACTTAAAACTGCCCACCACTCCCATAGAAATCATACTAGGTTCCATCCTCGGGTATTTTGGCTTTTTACATGACGAGCATCTTTTTGACATAGTGGCGGAACTTGGATTTTTATACCTTATGTTCATAGCCGGAACGGAAATCAATCTCAAAAACGTTCTCAAAACTCCATCAAGAATTATAAAAAAAGTCTTGCTTTATCTAGCCATTCTTTATGGATTTTCCATCGCCTTTTCTCTCTACTTTCATCTTGGAAACATTTTTATGGTGCTGCTGCCTCTCATCTCCGTTGGTCTTGTCGCCGCTCTTTCAAAAGAGTATGGCAAAACCCCATGGCTGGCTTTTTCCATGACGGTAGGTGGCATTGGAGAAGTTGTGAGCATAGTGATCTTGACCATAACCTCTGCGGCGTTGCAAACGGGCTTTGGCCTTAAACTATTTCAAACAATCATGGCCCTTAGCGCCTTTTTGCTTTTTATGTTTTTGTTTTTTCACGCCGTGACTCTGCTCTTTTGGTGGTTTCCAAAAGTCTCAACGATGCTTATGCCCCATGATGACAACAAAGAGCAGGACATAAGACTTTCGATGGGAATATTTTTTCTTTTGGTTGGAGCCATGCTTTTTCTCAAACTCGAACTCGCGTTTGGCGCGTTTTTGGCGGGTATTTTCATCCCCACGTTTTTTGAGCATAAACATGAGCTTCCCGAAAAACTCGCTTCGTATGGTTTTGGATTTTTAATTCCCATATTTTTCATTCACATCGGGAGTTCGTTTCACCTCGACGCCTTATGGATACAAGGCCTAATCTCGAAGGCGTTTGTGATTACCGTACTGATGATTGTCATGAGAGTCATCGCGTCGCTCGTGTTTATGAAGGAGTTGAAGTTCGTGGACTCCATTCTTATGGGACTATCTCACTCCATGCCTCTCACTCTGCTTATCGCCATGGCGACTTTGGCGTATTCGGCGAACTCCATTGACGAACTTCACTACTACGCGTTTATCTTAGCGGCGTTGTTTCAGGTTATTAGCGTTATGATTATCATCAAGATTCTAAACAACTATAAACTAAAGGTAAATTTGTAATGGCTCGTTCAGTACTTTTGCAACTTGCTCGCGACTCAATCGTCGAAGTCTATGAAGCAAAAAACAGCATAGACAAAAAAGCTCTTATTTTAGAGCACCCTCTTCTAAATGAGCCCATTCCTACGACTATAAATATCTATCTTGAGAATGAACTTAGAGGGTCTTGCGTCACTTCGGATTCAAATTCTTTGCTTTACAACATAATCATTGGCGCAAAAAAAGCCGTTTTTGAAGATAAAAATTTTTCACCTTTAACCACATCCGAATATTTGCATTGTGAAATCGAGCTTATACTCAGCACTCAAGATGGAGACATGAGCGAAAAAGACGCCCCCATTATAAAAGCTACCCCCTAGAAATTACGCAGTCCCCTTTAATGTAACAAGCGATCGCGTACCCATGGTTGAGACCAAGAGCGATGCTTCCGCCAGACTCTTGCGTAATGTCGCCCGCCACAAAAAGACCTTTGACGTTCGTCTCATAATTCTCGTCATGAAAAGGTTTACCGTTAATTTCTCTGATGCCAGAACCAGAGAGGAAGCCGCTTGGAGTCGTTCCGCCGATGGCGTAAACGACTCTGTCGAAACTCTCAGGTGGCGCTTCGTTAAAAAGCGCTTTTACTCTGCCATCGTCATCTTCCAAGCCATCTATGTTTACGCCAAGAATGAGGGAAATTTTTTTGTTTATGATGGCGTTGGCAATGTTAGTTTGATTTGTTGGATTGGCGCGATGAAACGTCTCTCCTCGGTAACAAATGGAAACTTCGTTTTTACCGCTCAACTCAAGCGCGTACTCAAGAGCGCTATCTCCACCACCAACAACCAAGACCTTTTCACCCTCGTCGCATCCATCAAGAGTATAACCAATCTTTTTTCTTAGACTAATGGGGACTTTGTACTCAGGTTTGTTTGGCTTGCCCATGCGACCTATGGTTACAACCACGTTTTTAGCTTTTACGCTTTTTCCCGACATAAACACCTCGAAGTAGCCATCTTCTTTTTTTATGGAAGCGACCTCGACATGAGTTTGCAGTTCAACGGAATGGTGTTCTAAAATCTCGTCAAAAAAGTCTAAAGTGCTCTCCTTGGTCCCATCTACAAAATAAATGCGACCGTCAAGTTCCACTTTTTGACCTTTCCAGTCAACGTCGACTCTTTTGTTGTCTTTGTAAAATTTTCTTATTGTGGAGTTGTGGT
The DNA here is from genome assembly GCA_937914675.1 of uncultured Sulfurimonas sp. Taxonomy (GTDB): domain Bacteria; phylum Campylobacterota; class Campylobacteria; order Campylobacterales; family Sulfurimonadaceae; genus Sulfurimonas. The sequence goes on along the minus strand of CALDOC010000526.1, from coordinate 2,030 downwards.
TTGCCTCTTTTTCAAGCAAAACGATATTTCTCACGCCTTGAAGATAACTCTCAACGGCGGTCGCAATCCCAGCGGGACCCGCGCCCACAATGGCTAATTCGTACATATCACTCATGAAGCGTCCTTTGGTTAGATCTCATAAAGCGGGATTTTATCATGATTTATTGTTGATTCACCCTATTTTCTCTGGAAAAGTCGTCATAAATTTTTGCAATTTAGGAGCTATAACCACTTGACAATACCCTTGATTCGAGTTGAGTTTATAATAATTTTGATGATAAGTCTCAGCTCGAAACACCTCTGGCAGTTTGGCAACTTGCGTAACTATCTTATCATTAAACTTTGATTGATTCTTTTTGATTGATTCCAAAATAATCTCTTTTTCTTCTTCGCTGTCATAGTAAACTACGGAACGATACTGCGTTCCTCTATCCGCGCCTTGTTGATTTAAAGTCGTTGGATTGTGAATGACAAAAAATATATCTAACAACTCCGAGGCGCTAATGATCTCGCTATCGTACAAAATATCCACGATTTCAGCATGACCCGTCGCTCCCGTGCAAACGTTTTCATAGCTTGGATTTGCTCGCAAGCCTCCGGCATAGCCGCTAATGGCGCTTAAAACTCCTTTTACTTCTGAAAACACCGCTTCAACGCACCAAAAACATCCACCGCCCAAAACCAATCTTTCTCTTTTCATGTATAATTCCCATTATAATATTTTAGTCAATTATTACGCAATACTCTTGTAAAATATAATATATATTTCTTTATCCAAAAAAATTAAGCCCTATTACAAAAAAAGTTTTATAAGGAATCAAAATTAAATGCCTCGCATAAATAACGAAAAGTTTTACTCCTCGGCCGTAAAAGCGCACGGCGTTTGCGCCAAAGGACTCAATTGGTTGTCGCAAGAGAGTCAACTCGTTCGTTTTGACGCGATTTTAGAACTTTTGCCTCAAGATTTAAAGAGCTTTAGCGTTGCCGACGCCGGTTGCGGTTTTGGGGACTTCTATCTTTACTTAAACGAAAAAAACAAAACTCCAAAAGAGTACGTCGGCGTTGATTCCATCCAAGAGACCGCCGCCATCGCCTCAAAAAAAACCCAATGCGACATCATCGTCGCCGACGTCACTCGGGATAAATTACCGACTAAAGATTACTACGTATGTAGCGGAGCGTTAAATATTTTAACGGCTTTTGAAACGTATCTGTTTATTCAAAATTGCTACAAATCATCCAAGCGAGGATTTATTTTCAACGCGCTTCATGGAGACAAAAAAAGCGAAACCTACAATTACCTCACGAGCGCTAAAATAGAATCAATTTCAAAAGAGTTGCATGTAAAAAAAGTGATTATCAAAGATGGATATTTACAAGGTGACGTCACCGTCGCTTTTTTGAAATAAAGAACCATTCGGTCATAAAAATAAAATTAGTTTCGCTATAATGTAAAAAAATAAAAAATAGTGAGTCATTATGATAGATAATACATACATGGATTTGATAAAAAGCCTTATCAACACTCAAAAAGATTTAGTAGCGATTTTTGAAGGGGATGAGCTCGTTTTAACGAATGACGCGTTCAACTCTTTTTTCGGAGTCTCATCCACTAATGAGTATAGTGAAAATTTTAGTTCATTGTTGGATCACTTTGTCCCGCATCCATCCTACTTTAACAAAAGTAAAATAGCTGAGGGCGATTCATGGTTCGACTCTATTATGATGATTGACGAGATAGATAGAATCGTCAGCATGTTAAATCAAAGTTACGAACCTCAGGCGTTTGCCGTAAACATTGACATGAGCGCGGAGAACTTTAAAGTGGTGACCCTAGTAAATATCACGCAAAGTCTCGTAAAACGCATCATGATTGAGAATAACGCTAGTTTAGACAGACAGAGTGGAGCTTACGCGAAGAAGTACTTTTTACAAGTTATGCATAGTTACGAAGAGGCCGCCGTTTTTAATGAAAAAATCATAGGGCTTAGTTCGATTGAAATAATAAGCGAAGATACTTTAGACGAAGA
>CALDOC010000525.1 GCA_937914675.1 uncultured Sulfurimonas sp. | reverse complement strand
TATCCTCACTCTCATAAAATATTTTTGGCGGATGGCGACGCGCTCGCTTTGCCAACGGAGACTTTACTTAAAATACTAAAATATTTACAAAAAGCGTTTTCTAAACTTAGAAGAGTGTCCACTTACGCTTCCGCCCAAAACCTACTCGAAAAGTCGGAAGAAGATTTGGAGCTACTCCAGACAAATAAATTAACTCTTATCTACTACGGGATTGAAACGGGAAACGACGTAGTGTTAAAAAAGATTACAAAAGGCGTTAGTCAGAGAGATATTATCAAGTCACTCAACAAAGTTCCAAAAGGCATGAAAATCTCCGCAACGGTTATACTTGGCATAGGCGGAGTGAAATACACTCAAGAGCATATAATCGATACGGCAAACATTATCAACAATACCACTATAAATTATCTCAGCACCTTACAACTAGGACTAGAAGAAGACGCCAAAGATAACTTTTACAAACATTTCAACGATTTTACTCCACTCGATGATTCGCAAGTTCTCGATGAACAAAAGAGATTCTTAGAACTCTTAAACCCTAGCAATCAAATCATCTTTCGCTCAAACCATGCGTCAAACGCGCTTCATCTATCGGGAACTCTTCCAAAAGACGCAGAGAAGCTTTTAGCCCAATTAGAGTCCGCCATGAGCATCGGTAGCGAAGCGTTGATTCCAAATATGTTCAGAGGTTTTTAAATGCCTTTAAAGAAATTGTTTCATAGGAAAGTCCTCGCCTTAGAAGATGGAAGTTATGACGTTTTTTACTATGATAAACGATATCTGTTTTCCAAACAAACCGAGCTCAATGGCAAACTTATAAAGCTCTACGCCAAAGAGTTGGGAGACAATGACTTTATTAGTTTAAACTACTATCCACACATAGGCGATGGACTTTTGAGACCTTGTGAAATGCCAGAAAAAAAAGTTATAGAGTTTGTTTTAAGCATGAAGATTCAGAAAGGTTAATGCAGATGATGGAAACAACGCAATTTTATAATCGACAAGCGTCTGAGTTGATTAAAAGATATGACAACGCCAATATGTCCTCTCTTCATAAACTCTTGCTTGAGAGTATCCCTCAAGGCGGGAAAGTCTTGGACATTGGTTTTGGGTCGGGAAGAGATTTGCAGTTTTTGCATGATGAGGGTTATGACGTTTGGGGCATGGATCCATCGGATAAGTTTGTCAAAAACGCGAGAGATAGGTTTCTTTCAAAGAAGTCGCAGTTCTTTAGAGCAGAGGTTCCATTCAATAAAGACTCAATAGGCTTAGACGCAAAGTTCGACGCCATTATCGGCATAGCGATGTGGATGCATTTAAAACATA
>CALDOC010000524.1 GCA_937914675.1 uncultured Sulfurimonas sp. | reverse complement strand
CCTCTTCAATGGCTAATAAATCTTTAATATTTGATTCTAAGATGGCAAGTTTTTCCGATAAAAATGCTTCATGCACTATTTTAGACTCTTTTAAATCATAAAAAGCACATGAGGTATTCCCTAGTTTAGACGCTAAAAGATAATAAAATTCTAATTGAAAATCTGTCGCTTCAGTGAAATTATTTTTATTATAGAGCATGTATGATCCTGTTTTATAATCAAGCACTTCTATATCGTTCGCTCTTTTATCAATCCTGTCAATCTGACCAATAAGAGTCATTCCTGCAAACTCTACTCTCATGCTCTCTTCACAATACTCTACCCTCCATCCATCAGAAAACCTTTGAATCTCAGCTTCACAAAAAACATCCATTCTCTTTTTTTGCATAGCGATGAGATACTTGTCAAGTTCACTCTCACCTTTTTGATTATCCAACTCTTTATGCAAATCTCTTCTCAAATCATTAACGTTGTCATAAAAGCTTTTTTTACTATACAACTCTTTTAACGCGCCATGCACGGCGTTGCCTATCTCATACTCTTTTGGCATATCCTTTGGCACTTCATGAGGATTCAAGTGCCCAATGTACCTATGATAATACTTTCGTTTGCATGTTAAAAACGTCTTTAATCTCGTAGCGGAAAGATGCACTTCTTTAAAACTGTATTCTTGAACTATGTCGTTTTCGACAATCGCTTCATGCTTCACTCTTTTAAAGAGTATGTTCGCATAATCAAGTTCGTCATTATTCTTGGTTTTTATGCCAAGCTGCTTTAAAAAACGAGATTCATTGCTCTCACTAGAATTTACATAAGAAATTGCGACGCTTTTGGAACGATTGATTAACGTCTCGTAATAATGTTTTTGCAGATTTTCCCTATCGCTCATGGTGGGAAGATTTGCCATCTCCCTTATCTTGGAGTTTAAAAACATATCCTTATCGCTTCTCTTTGGAACGTTTTTGTCACTAAAATCAACTATGACGACTGCGTCAAAATTAACTGAACGAGTTTCAAGAACTCCCATGACGGTAATTTTTCCACCTCTTATGTCGTCTATCGTTCTTGACGCCAAACGAGACAAAAAAACGTTAAAAAGAGATTTAACGCTCATCTCTTTCATAACGGGCAAAATAGCCTTAAAACTATATATCTCTTCTTGATAAATTTTCAATTCACGTTTAACTTCAAAAAAATTTACAGTTTCTTCTAAAAACTCGATGAAATTAATTTCATTGCATTTTTTATGGTAAATATTTTGAATTGTAACGTAAAGTTCATCCCCTACCCTATCTAATCTATGATAATTTTCTTGTGATTTTTGTTCTATGCTTTTTATAGTCGAGTTAAGTTTTACGTACAATTTACTTTTTGAGTATGGTTCACCCATGGCGAAGTTAAAGTTTG
>CALDOC010000523.1 GCA_937914675.1 uncultured Sulfurimonas sp. | reverse complement strand
ATACAAGCCTCTCCAATTAATCCCTCTTTTTGAAAGCTTGAACCGACACATGAGATGTATTTAAACCAAGCTATGCCCGTTGAGCCGCTTCCCATTGTGAAGCTTGAACCGACACATGAGATGTATTTAAACCATAAGAAACTTTTACCGCTCCGCTACTTGCTACATCTTGAACCGACAGATGAGATGTATTTAGAAGTAATCATGTCCTGAAATATTTTGTATTCCTATGTAAATTAAGGGGAAGTATTTTAAATTAACAGATGTTTCAAGAAAGCTACTGTAAACTAAAGAATGAAATTTATCACTCTTATTATCTTGTTTATAGGTTTTTTTGTTCATGCCAACTCCTCTGAATTGTCGAGTGCTGCTTTAGATACTCCTTGGCGATTGGAGCGTTCAAACTTTTACTTTGAGAATGACGTTTTTTCGCAAACCGATAGTCAATATAGCGCAGGTTGGAAACTCTCAAACGTCTATTTCGCGCCTGCTTCCGATGTAGAAAAACTGCCTTTCATTGCTGACGCGAATAAAATACATTTCGTATCCATTGGGCTCTCTTTACAAATTTACACTCCAAATGATTTAAACGTCTCTGAAGTGATATTGGATGATAGACCTTACGCGGGCTGGCTTTATCTCGAAGTCGGTTTGCATGAGAGCTCACAAATAGAGCTTCACTCCTTTGTCGTGCAAGTTGGCGTAGTTGGAAAATTGTCTGGTGGAGAAGCGACCCAAAAAGTGATTCATAGGATAATAGGCAACGACGCTCCCATGGGATGGGACAATCAATTACGTAACGAGCTTGGCGTAAATCTTATGTACCAGCATAAATGGAGATACACTCCCCATATGTTTTTAGGACTTGAGAGCAATATTATTCCATTTGTTTCGGCAAGTTTAGGAAATGTGACGACGGATGTGAATAGTGGCGCGATTATGCGCTTTGGTTGGAATCCAATTGTGGATTTTGGCTCATCCCCTATTGATATCGGGGGTGAAAATGGCATTCCCACTCGTTCAAATAATTTATGCTCAAAACATGAACCATGGAGTTTTACGTTTAACTTTTCCGCGTCGGGCCAAGCGATAGCGCATAACGTATTTTTAGACGGCAACACCTTTAATGGCAGTCATTGGGTTGAAAAGGAAAATTTCATAGCGTATGGCTCATACGGGTTCACCGCAAGGTACAAACACTTTGTGTTTGACTATATAAACACGGCTACGAGCAAACACTTTAAAGAGGAATCATCGGGACACAATTATGGAACTATTTTGTTTTCATATTTGTATTAAAGCTTACGTTAGCTATGAAATGCGTTATTGGTTGCTATGTATTAACTCTTTAAATATAACATTCTATATGCAATAGTACCTTATAGAGGTACAAAAAGGAGAAAAATATGGGATTATATGATCGTGATTACGCAAGAGGCAACTCTTACGCGTATGAAACGCAAAGTCGTGACGACTCACAAATAATATCTTTCGTTAAAGAGACTTATAAATTGTTTGCCGCCTCTATGATGGCTGGCGCCGTTGGCGCTTATGTTGGCGTTCCTATGGCTGGAACGATTGCAGCTTATTTTTGGCCATTTTTCGCTTTAGAAATTGGACTTTTAATCGGATTGCAATTTGTTAAGAGAAAGCCGGGTATAAACTTGATGGTGATGTTTGGTTTTGTTTTTATGACGGGACTTATGCTAGCTCCGTTGCTTTCTCATACTTTAGGCATGAGCGGAGGGGCTTCCATCATTGGCAACGCCTTCGCCATGACGTCGGTTGTTTTTGGAGCTATGAGCTTTTACGCCATAAAAACCACTAAGGATTTTACGACTTATGGAAAACCGCTTATGATTGCGCTTTTTGTAATCATTGGCTTCTCCATTCTTAACATTTTCCTTGGTAACCCGATGATTCACGTCATCATATCTGGAGCGGTCGTTCTTTTGTTTAGCGTTTTGGTCATCTATGACACTCAAAACATCATGAAAGGCGCTTATGAAACTCCAATCGACGGAGCGATAGCGCTTTACTTAGACTTTTTAAACATCTTCACGGCCTTGCTGCAACTGTTTGGCATCTTTGGCAGTGACGACTAACTCGCTATCACCCGAACTTTATCGGGTGATAGACGCCAACCTCAATCGCCTCAAAGAGGGCGTTCGCGTCGTAGAAGACATCCAGAGATACCGCGACAACGACAAAACCCTTTCACTAAAACTCAAAGCGCTAAGACATAAAGCTAGAATCGAAGAATACAAAGAGTTGCTTCTCTACCGCGACAGCGTCAACGACGTTCTAAGGAGTTCGACAAAAAGCGAACTCAACAGAACCGACGTCACAAGTATAATTGCGGCAAACTTTAAGCGAGCGCAAGAGTCGTCGCGGGTCTTGGAAGAGCTTTTCAAGCTTCACAGCGTAGAGTATAGTGAAAATTTTAAGCAGATTCGATACGAACTCTACAACCTTGAAAAAGAGATTATCCTCGCCCAAAAAAGCTGATAATCAATTGAGATTTTCTAGCTTTAATTCATAACTTTCATTTATTTCGTCAAGCTCGGTTTGCGCGACTTCCAACGCTTCAAACAACTCTTCAACTTGATTCTCTTCTTGTGAAACAAGTTTTGAGAGTTCCATGAGAGAAGCGCTATCTCCAGAGTTTGAGGCTTTTATCAGCTCTTCATGACGCGTTTGCAACAACTCTTCAAGCTCCATGATTTTCACTTCAAGTTTATCCACTTTTTTCTTTAGAGGCGAAGTGATTTTGTTGCGTTCTCTGACGAGTTGGGCTTTTTGTTTCTTGTTGTCTTTGTTGTTTGATTTTGGCGCGACTTTGATTTTTGCTTCCGATTCCTCTTCTTCCCAACCAATCTTTTCTAAAAATAGATCGTATCCGCCGTCAAAATACTCCGCCCCGTCTTTTGAAAAGACGATTAGCCTATCGCAAACGCGACGAAGCATCTCTTCGGAGTGAGTGACGATCACGACCGCGCCGTCAAAGTTTATTATCGCCTCCGTCAACGCTTCGATGCTTTGCATGTCGAGGTGGTTCGTGGGTTCGTCGAGAAAAAGCAAGTTGACGTGGCGAGCCAAAATCTGCCCCAACATGACGCGACTTTTTTCTCCGCCTGAAAGCAATGAGACCTTTTTGTCGGCGCTGTCGCCGCTAAACATCATCGCCCCCGCGATGCTTCTTATCGCTTGGGTGGGGAGTTTGGCGTTCGCGGAGTGTATCTCCTCGGTAACGGTGGCTTCGGGGTGGAGTCTCGCTATGTTCGTCTGGCCAAAATGGGCGAACTCTATGGATGGGTGGGAGCTGACTTCTCCGCTTAAGCTTTTTAGCTCGCTCGCCATGACGTTGAGCAGCGTTGATTTGCCTTTGCCATTCTTGCCGATGATGCCGACGCACTCGCCTCTTTGGACGCTGAAACCTATATCTTTAAAGAGCAAGTTCTCCGGAGAGTACCCAAAACTAAGGTCGTTCACCTCGAGCATCACCTTGGCCGGCGTCTCTTTGAAGTTAAACTCGAAGGATAGGGCGTTGTCGAAAGCCAACGTGCTCATCCTATCCATTTTTTCGAGTTGTTTCACCTTTGATTGGGCTAGAGCGGCCGTCGACGCGCGGGCTTTGTTTTTGGCGATGAACTCTTCAAGCTCTTTAACCTTTTTGTCTTGCGCGATTTTTTGCTTTAGATAGAGTTCGTCATTGGCGCCTAACTGTTCGTAAAACTTGCGCGTGTCCCCTTGAATGACGCTGATTTGCTTGCGAACGAGACCCATGGTGTGAGTGCAAACGCTGTCCATAAAGTCGCGGTTGTGCGTGATGAGTATCACTTCGCCCTCAAAGGCCCTTAAAAAGTTCTTCAGCCATCTAAGAGAGACGATGTCTAGGTAGTTGGTAGGTTCATCGAGTAAAAGTAGATTTGGCTCTGTCACGAGCAGTTTCGCGAGGTTGATGCGTATCTGATAACCACCGGAGAAAGAGAGAGGGTCTTTTTCTAAATCCTGCGCGGTAAAACCCAATCCAAAAAGAATCTTCTCAACTCTGTAAACGTCATACTTCATCTCATCCGTAAGGGCGAGAGTAGCCTCTTCCCTAAGAGTGCTTTCACTAAAGGTGAGATGTTGTTTGAGCGTTCCCATCTTGTAGTTTTTAGGTATGACGACTTCGCCACTATCGGCGCTCTCTTCCCCCAAAATGATTTTAAACAGGGTGGATTTCCCGCTACCGTTTCTACCAACCAAACCAACGCGAGTGCCGGCGTTTAGTTTTAAGCTGAGATCCTCAAACAGCTCTTGAGAGGCGAAATTTTTATATATGTTCGTTAATTGTATCATGATGCTCTTTTTGGCGCGTTTTAGAAATTATATCAGATTTACGTTAAGCGATAAAATGGCTTATAAAGCTGAACTGTAAGTTTGACTATTTTCAATACTGTGAATGAGCGCTTTATTGGCGCGTTCGATGAGGGTCGCGACGGTGTCGTCTTTTTTCACCTGCGTGATTCCATAGTGAACTCGGGTGTTGTATGATTTCAAATGTTTTTCCGAGAGGAGTTTCGCGTTGAGCTTTTTTACCAACAAATCCGCGTCTTTTATGGAGCTTTTAGGAGCGAAAACGACAAAGTCGCTTCCTCCTATCCTCGCTATGATGTCACTTTCGCGTAAGGTTTTTGAGACGGATTGCGCGACGTCCTTGAGCAGCTTGTCTCCTTTTGCAAATCCATAAAGCGTGTTTATTTTTCTGATGTCGCTAATCTGAAAATAGATGATCGAAAAAATTCTGTCGTAACGCACGAACTCTTTTATGGATTGGAACAAGATGGTTTGAAGATGCATGCGATTGGATACTTTAGTCAGAGAGTCGGTGGCGACGATAATCGCAAGTCGTTCATTTTGCAATAAACACTTTTTTAGCGTTTGATAATTTAAAATATGACTGTTCATTCGTATAAAGAGTTCATTAAGACTAAAAGGGCTACCAATGCATTCGTTTACTCCCATTTCATACGCTTTTTTTATACTCTTTGCGTCATCTTTTTGAGTCAAATAGAGAAATGGCAAAAAACGTAGGCTAGGCGAAGCTCGAAGACTTTGGCATATTGAAAAAGGGTCCAGCTTGCGACATTGCGAGTTTGCCAAAACAAGATGAACTTTCTTTTGTTCGATGTTCATTTGAAAATCGTCAAGCGCGCTGATAACGGTGATCTCTACGTCATGACTTGACTCAAAGTAAGCAATCAACTCTTGCAAGCTATTTTCTACGTCATTTAATAGTATTACGTTAAACGCCATCCATATCCTTCTTATATATTGCGCGAATTATAGCCATTTTTCAATAATTATTAGACTAAACTAAGTCCAACTTTACCTTTCTCCAAGTCTACTTCAATGACTTCTATTTGCGGTAGGTACTGGTTGAGAGAGAGCGCCTCCAATGGATGGACGACTCTTTTTAAACTCATTTTTGAGATGTGAATCATCCCGTCGTTTTTGAGTCCGATGTCGACAAAGGCGCCAAAATCCGTGATGTTTCTTACTATGCCGGAAACAAAACTCCCCTCTTTGAGCGTTTTTATGTCGGTTACTCCCTCTTTAAACGGGATGGGTGGCAACTCTTCTCTAGGGTCAAATCCCGGTTTTTGCAACTCTTTGATGATGTCTTTTAAAGTTTGTTCCCCCACTCCTAGCTCTTTGGATTTTTGGGAAGCGTCGATTTTGCTCAAATCGAGAGTGGAAATTTTTTTGGCGACTTCATAACTCTCGGGATGAATTCCACTGTTGTCAAAAACGCTTTTTCCATTGATGATACGGATAAAACCGGCCGCTTGTTCGTAGGCTTTTTTGCCCACGCCTTTTACTTTTAAAAGTTCGGACTTTGTTTTGAAGTTCCCGTTTTCATCTCTAAAAGCGATGACGTTTTGAGCGAGTTTCAAACTGAGCCCTGCGACGTGAGAGAGTAGCGTGGCGGACGCGGAGTTCACGTCGACGCCCACGCGATTTACCAAATCTTGCGTGACGTCTCCCAACTTTTTCTCTAAAAGCTTTTGGTTTACGTCATGTTGGTACTGCCCAATTCCCAAGGATTTTGGGTCTATTTTGACAAGCGTCGCCATGGGGTCTCGCAAACGTTGCGCTATCGAGATGGCTCCCCTTATGGTCACGTCGAGTTTGGGGTACTCGTCTTGCGCGAGTTTTGAAGCGGAGTATACGGACGCTCCGGCTTCGGAGACGACGGTGTAGTTGAGTTTCGCGTTTTCCTCTTTGTTCACGCGAGCGAAAAACTCTTGCGTTTCGCGAGAAGCGGTGCCATTGCCTATGGCGACTCCCGTAACGTTATGCCTGTTCGTTAGCTCTAAAACTTTTGTTTTAGAGTTGTGGTAGTCGTTTTTTGGAGCGGTTGGGTAGATGACGGCGGACTCCAAATAGTTTCCATTCTCATCGATGACGGCGAGTTTGCATCCGCTCACGAACGCGGGATCCACTCCCAAAAGCGCTCTCTTGGTGACAGGCGGCGTCATGAGGAGTTGATTGAGGTTTTTTCCAAATACGCCTATGGCGCTTAAATCCGCTTTTTCTTTTACGATACTTTGGACTTCCCTCTCAATCGATGGGAGCAAAAGTCTTTTTAGACCGTCCGCGTAGGCGTCGAAGAGCAACTCTTTGGAGCTTGCGGCGCCACGGGGGATTTTATAGCTTTTGATGTTCTCCTCTATCTTTTGCGCGTCGAT
>CALDOC010000522.1 GCA_937914675.1 uncultured Sulfurimonas sp. | reverse complement strand
AATGCGCTATCTTTGATGAACCGCGAGCGAATTTTTCCATCTCATAAACGCCCATCGGTCCATTCCAAAGAACAGTTTGCACGTCGTTGAGAGCTTCTCTGTAAAGTCTAACGGTCGCGGGTCCAATGTCGAGTCCCATCCAATTGTCCGGTATCTCTTGAGCCGTCACTATTTTACTAACCGCGTCTTGTGAAAACTTGTCAGCCGCCACGACGTCTACCGGTAGGTAAAACTTTACTCCAAGTTTTTTTGCTTCATCCATAACGTGTTGCGCGTCTTCTAGCAAATCGTCTTCCACCAACGAAGCGCCTATATTGTAACCCATCTGCTTCAAAAACGTAAACGCCATTCCTCCGCCGATGAAAATCTTGTCCACTTTTGGCAAAAGATTGATAAGCGCTTCTAGTTTTCCAGAGACTTTGCTTCCCCCGACTATGGCGGCGAATGGACGAACTGGGTTGTTTACCAATTTACCAAAGAAATTAATCTCTTTGTCTAGCAAAAATCCCGCCGCTTTATGCTCATTGTCAAAAAGATGCGTGATGGCTTCCACCGAAGAGTGCGCGCGATGACTAACTCCAAAAGCGTCATTGACGTAAAACTCCGCCATTGAAGCCAATTTTTTCGCCAATTCCGCGTCATTTTTTGTCTCGCCTTTCTCATAACGCAAGTTCTCAATCAAAAGCACTTGATGTTTTTCAAGCTCGTTCGCTTTTTTTATGGCGTCTTCGCCAACGACGTCCAACGCGAGAATGACGTCGCGTTTAAGAAGCTGTTGCAAACGACGAGCGACTGGTGCCAATGAATATTTTTCCACCACTTCGCCATCTGGGCGTCCCATGTGAGAAGCTAAGATGACTGCGCAATCTAGGTCTAAGCAGTAGTTAATGGTCGCGACGGCGGAGCGAATGCGTCTATCGTCGGAAATGTTTCCAAACTCGTCCATTGGAACGTTAAAGTCACATCTTATAAACACCTTTTTACCCGCTAGGTTTAGATTTTTAATACTTAATAATTTCATTTATTCTCCTGTTTTGTTTATTTGTTTATATGTATGGCCATGTCTAGCAACCGCGATGAATAACCCCACTC
>CALDOC010000521.1 GCA_937914675.1 uncultured Sulfurimonas sp. | reverse complement strand
CTCTCTCAAATATGAGTGGGCTAAAGCGCGGCGTTGAACTTATGAGTCAAATGGACGGTATCACAATTTAGTGATGAGTAGAAAATTCACTTAATTTGTAAAATATAATTTCTTTGAATACATTAAACTAACTTTTACTTATAAAAAAATATAATGAGTCAACATATGGTAATTAACTGTATAGAAAGGGAGTATATATGCAACTTATAACGGACGAATGGGCGGAAGCCTATACTCTATGCATGGAATAATGATGAGACGATAGCTAAAAAATTGAAAAACTTTAGTAGTATTTTTAAATATTCGATTAGTGACAGGGAAGATCTTGCTCCAATAGTGATTAAGGTTGAAAAAGGCGTGTGCACCACTTTTGGAACAGAAGAAAACTTCACTCCTAAAGAGATTGAATTTGACATGTGGGCTGACACGGCAAGTTGGCAAAGAGTTTTTGACAAAGAGATAAGCGTCAAGAAGGCTATGATTAGTAGAGGGTTTGGTTTTAAAGGTCCAAAATTAAAAGCGATTGCCAACATGGGTGGCTTTGAACGTAGCATAGAGCTTATGATTGAAATGGACGGCATAACAGTCTAAACATACTTTAAAAAAATTTAACTTAACAAACTAAATTATAGCAAGATAACAGTCTAAACTTCTCTTGTGTATTATGTTGAAAAATAATGGAGATAATACATGATGAAAAGTATCATAGTTGGATTAATGGTTGCCGCGACGTTTTTAGGCTGTAGTTCAAAAGGCGCTGAAGATAGCGTAGTTATACCAAAATTGGTTGCTGGCAAGACGCTAGAGAAGATAACTCTTAATGATCAATTTGAGAAACCTCACACTGTGAAAGCGGATACGTATAAGTTGGTTTTTGCTTTTTCTAAAGACTCCTCTCATACTTGCAATGACTTTTTCAAGACTCAAGCGCCAAGCTATTTGCAAGATAATCACACTGAGTTTATCGCTGACGTTAGCGCCGCTCCCTCATTAATAAGAAGCTTGTTTATCACTCCGGGACTTAAAGAGTTTAAACATACCGTTTTGCTTTTAGAAGACAAGCAGGTTGCCGCTCCTTATAAAAAAGGTTTGGACATTGAGAGTATCGCCGTTGTTTATATAATCAACAATACTATTGAAAAGGTTGATTTTATTAAAACAGACGCAGAGCTAAAGGCAATAATAGAGGATAATTCAGCAATGTCTTTAATCGCTCCTCTTCTAAACAAAGCCCTTAACTAAAACCTAAAGTTCTAAAAGCACGGTATCTCGCCGTGTAGATTCGAACTTTTTACATCCACTCTCAAACGCTCCACCCTCACCCACTAAAATACACTTATGCTTCGCGCGAGTAACCGCCGTATAAATCAACTTAGTGTTATGCATGATAAAGTGCGTAAAACTCATGGGAATGATGACTATGTCGTACTCCATGCCCTGAACCTTGTGTATCGTCAACGCGTAAGACAACATAAGATGCGATTTCAACTCTTCATACTCGTAAACCACCACTACGTCTTCATTTGGATAAAAAACAAACAACTGCTCATCCTCCTCCTCTATCTTAAAAAGAAGTCCGCTCATGCCGTTAAATATACGTCTTGTATTTGATTCTTCTCCCAGTTTAAAGCCATCGCCACTCCATGAGGTCATATTTTCATTTTTAGTGTGAACAACTTTATCCATAAGCCTAAACTCTAAACCAGAGCGTTTTACGCACTTTTTAGGGTTTGGGTTAAAATACTCTTGTAAAACTACGTTGAGATTATTGCTTCCTAGAATGCCGCCTTTCATGGGGGTTATCACTTGGAAATAGTTTAAGTACTCTTTGATTTGTTTGTTTTTTAGTCTATATCTCGCTTTTTCTATAGACTCTATGACGCGATGAACGATTTCAGATATGATATTATTTGAGTTTTCATCTCTGAGATTTTTCAACTCATCTTGGGACAACTGATTTTTTAAAGAGTAATAATTTTGCACGCTTACGTCAACAAACTCAAAATCTTCATATTTTTCTCGATACTCCGGCACTTCGCCTTTTCTTATCTCGTTCGCTATGAGAGTAATGGCTTGCTCTTCGCTCTGCCTATAAATCTTTGTGAGTTTAACGGTTGGAGCCAGCTCTAGAGTGAGGGCGTCACTTAGAATATTTCCCGCGCCTATTGGAGGAAGTTGCGCGTCGTCTCCGACGATTATGACGATGGCTTTTTTAGAAATCTTTCTCATGAGCCTTGCAAAAAGAGAGGAGTTAATCATAGAAGCTTCATCTATTAACACTACGGAATAAGGAAAAGTATCCGAACTCTCATGTTTTATAATGAGAGACTGAATAGTCGCGCTCTCATAACCAGTCGTGTCACTTATACGTTGTGACGCTATGCCGCTTAAGGCGCAAGTCATAATCTCTTTTTTATCATATCTCGTGTTCAAAACGTCAAGTATCGTCTTTGAAGTCGTACTCTTTCCCGTCCCCGCGTAACCCACTAAAAAGAGCAAGCTCGCTCCCTTGTTCACCATTGAAACCGCTTCTTTTTGTTGTTCACCCAATTTAAGATCAGAATCTACTAAAAATTCATCTAAATTCTTAACAAATCCTCCACTGTCAAGCTTCGCCCTCGCCTTAAAGTCATCATACAAAAACTTCTCCGCGTCATAAAGCCTAGCGGGGGAAACTCTGTCATTCTTCATGATGACTATGCTTCCCCCACTCACTCGCTCGACCAAAGCGGCTTCGTAAAGATAGTGTTTTTGCGTAAAGCATAGCAGTTCGTCAAGTCCACCAAAAAGCACCTCTTTGGATATGCAACTATTTCCCTGCGCTTCGCAATAGTTCAAAAGAACGTAATCCATGGCGGAACTTACTCGTCCATCATTTTCTTTGTCCACTCCCATCTTAAGCGCTAACTCGTCGGCGCGTTTGAAACCGATAGAGTTTATATTAGTAAGAATGTAGGGATTATCTTTGATTTTCGTACAAGGTTCGTTTACGTCTTTCATGGCGGACGCGATGGTGGTAAGAAGAGAGGGAGAGACGTCGAATGGACTCAAAAACTCGCCTAAACGACGCATGGAACGAAACTGTTTCCAAGAAGCTTGTATCTTTTTGAGTCTTTTTTCTTTTATCCCTTTAAATTCCAAAAGTTTTTCTATGTCATTGTCCAAAATATTGACCAATTCCTCAGATCCAAACTGTTCTATCAAGTCGGCTGATATTTTTTTCGTGAAGCCTTTTACAATTTTAGTCAAAAAGAAAAAGAGTTCATTTTGATTTACTTTTAAAAATTCAAACTTGAAACTCTTGCCATATTTTTTATGCTCTTGCCAATAACCAGTAAGGGTTATCGCCGAACCTTTGAGATTTTGCACGTCGCTCTCATGGTAAGATCCGCTTATCTTCTCACCAGTTTTTAAAACTCCGATAAAAAAGCCCTCTTCTTCAAAAAGGATTTTGTCAATTTGTCCGATGAGAGTTTCGTTCAACGTGACTACTTGGTGACTATCGCGAAGCTAAGATCAAGTATCTCAGTGTGACTTTTAATATACTCATTTAAATCTTTAAGTTTTAAATTTTTTATCATCTGTAATTCTTGTTCTGAATGACCAAGTTCAAAGCCTTTGTAATACTCCATGAAGGTGCGGTTTAATCTTTGGCTCATTGTCTCCACTCGAAGTGGTTCACTGCCTAAAATAAACTTTTTAGTCTGCTCTAGTTCATCTTTCGTAGCGCCATCTTTGACAAACTTTTTAAAGACTTCGTTTACGGTTTTTTTCGCTTCGTCAAGAGACTCTAATTTTGTTTGTAAATATCCCATCAAGTAGTTGCTAGACTTAGTTACGCTAACTCTGGCGTAAGCGGAATACGCGAGACCGCGTTTCACTCGAATCTCTTCCATGAGGCGAGAACCAAAACCACCAGTTCCTAAGATAAAAGTAGCGACTCTAGCTTTATGGTAATCTGGCGAATCTTCTGACATATGATACGGCGAACCAAAGTAAACGTAAGCCTGTTGCGTGTCTTTTATCAAAACGCTCTCTTGTGATTTTTCGATAACCTCGTAGTGCTTTACTCTTTCTACATTCCCACTTGGCAATATTTCTATTATCTTGGCTATCTTTTTCTTCGCCTCTTTGAGGTTTACGTCGCCGCCTAAAACCACTATAAGATTTGAACGAGTCATGTGAGAAGACAAAAACTTCTCCACGTCTCCAAGCTCTATGCTTTTCACGCTTTCGACGGTTCCAGAAGACGGCTGCGCTAAAACCGTGCCTTTGAAAAGTATGGCGTTCAATTCGTTTGACGCGACGTAATCAAAATCGTTTTCTTTAGAACTCAGTGATCCCAAAGTCATAGTTTTAATCTTATCCACTGACTCTGCGCTGTAGTTTGGATCTTTTAACAGCGTTTCAAATTGTTTAAGCCCCTCATCAAACTCTTCTATTAAACATCCCACTTCCATGACAAAAGTTTCTGTTCCCGTCGATGAAGATATGTGGATCGCCTTAGACTCTAGCTGCTCAGCAAAGACCGATGAACCTAAAGTTTTTGTTCCATTATTCATGAGTTTCGCGCTGAACTTTGCAAGTCCCGCCTTATCTATGTCTGTTATGCTTCCACTGTTTGTAAAAGTAAACTGCATGGTCACGAGAGGTAGACGAGTGTCATGTTCAAAAATCACTGGTACTTGCATACCTTTTACTTCTATATGTTCTATTGTTGCAGCCATAATTATTTGTCCTAAAATTAGTAGTGTTAAAAGATACTTCATGCTTAAAAAATCTCTAGTGTTTTGTAAGCGGTGTTCCGCACCGCTGGGGTTTCGCCAATGTCGCGAATAAGATGAACCATCTCTTCTTTCGCCATGCTGTAAGCCGCTCCAGCACTACTTACGACATTCTCTTCCATCATGGTTGAACCTAAATCGTTCGCGCCAAATCTAAGCGCCATTTGACCAATGTAAGGACCTTGCGTTACCCATGAGCTTTGAATGTTTGGCACGTTGTCGAGATATAAACGAGCGACTGCGAGGAGTCTCAAGTATCTGTTTGACGACGGTTTTTCCATGTCGGGGATGAGCGCCAACAACTCTGTGTGTTTGCCCTGAAAACTCCACATGATGAACGCGCGAAAGCCACCCGTCTCATCTTGAAGATTTCTAACCATGTCAAAGTGGTCCACGATGTCTTCATCCGTTTCAACAGTCCCATACATCATTGTAGCCGTCGACATAATGTCAAGCTTATGCGCTTGGCGATGAACGTCCACCCAAACTTCAGAGTCGATTTTTTTAGGCGCGATAATGTCCCGAACCTTATCCGAGAGTATCTCGG
>CALDOC010000520.1 GCA_937914675.1 uncultured Sulfurimonas sp. | reverse complement strand
ACGATAATGGGAATTAAAGAGCTTGTAAGATAACTGCTATAGATAAGATCTTTTAGAGTGACGCTCTTTGGCATTTAAATCCTTGTTAAACTGCTTGTACTATTTTCATAGAATCATGATATGGCGATGGCTGACTAAAGAAATATCCTTGAGACTCATGAATCCCGATTGCGTTTACCATATCGCTAATCGCCTCGCTGGAGACGTACTCCGCAATTGTTTTAATTTTCATTTTTTTGGCAAACGCCGAGAGCATCTCGACAATCGTGCGAGAGGCCACTTCATGTTCAATGGCGACGATTAGAGAACCGTCTATTTTTATATAATCCAAGTCCAACTTGGCGATGTGCTCAAAGTTTGAGTATCCCGAGCCAAAATCGTCAATGGCGACTTTGCATCCAAACGCCTTAATCTTAGAGAAAAAAGTTTTTACTTCGTTATAAGCGCCTATGTTTTCAGATTCCAAAAGCTCAAAAACAAGCCTTGAAGGTTCTGGAAAGAGAGCGATTTGTTCAAAAACAAATTCGCGAGTCCTTCTATCGTTTATATCGTCTATCGATAAGTTCAAACTCAAAGAACACTCCGAATCTCGAAAATCCAGCAACGCTTTTCTTATTATCGCCATAGTTATCTTGTTATAAGTTTTCGTTTGCTTGGAAATTGGTAAAAAAGTTCCGGGAGCGACGATATTTCCATCGGGCATAATCAGTCTTGCCAAAGCTTCGTACTTATAAATCTTCTTTGTTTCATTGTCGAGTATTCCATGATAAAATGGAACAACGCGATTTTCTAGCAAAGCTCGTTTTATTGAATCGCTACATTGCAACTTGAGCGCGCGAGTTTTTAGTACGTCTTCATTCGTCTCATAAATTATTACTTTTCCCAATTTCGAAGCTATTCTCAAAGCGGTGTCGGCGTCAGATAAAGTAAGTTTCTTTTTCCGAGAAACAACGGCTCCATTCATCTCAAAATACGTTAAATTATGATTGACGTTTATTTCAGTCGATTCAAATATCTTAATGATGTTTTCAGTCAAAATTTGCAAACTTTTTGCGTTAGAGTTAGAGAGCAGAGCAAAATGGCTACCGCCCATTCGATAAATTTTCACTTCTTCCAATAGCGACTCGTGATTAAAAATATACTCTTGCGCTATGTTGGCGGTTTGCTTAAGTATGGAGTCTCCGACGTCGTATCCATGAAAATCATTTTGCGCTTTAAAATTTTTAACTTTCAAAATGGCAAGCGACTTGTAAGTTGTGTCAAGTACGTCTTGTTGCAGTCTTGCTAAAGAAAAAAGTCCCGTCACTCCGTCTATGGTGTATATTGCTAAAGCCTCGTCGCTTTTCTTTTTCACCAACTCTTCAAGATGTTCGCTATAAAGCAGATTCTCTCTTTCCATAGTTATTCTCGTAACGAGCCTATTGAGGGTGTTTAGCATCTGAACCATGTCAAAGGGCTTAAAAAGATATCCGCAAATTCCAAGCTGTATTGATTCGTATAGCACTGCTTGATCTTGATGACCCGATAACAACAAAATAGGTTGAGAGGGATGGTTTTTTTTGATTTGCCTAGTCATTTCAAGTCCATCCATGACGGGCATTTCCACATCCGTTATGATGAAGTCGTATTTATGCAGTAAAAAAGCGTGAAGCCCGTCCAAGCCATTTTCTCGACTATCGACTTTATCAAATATTTTACTAAAAAGAGTGACGTACTCAGCTCTAATGAGAGGATTGTCCTCAACAAGCAAAACAGTGATTCCCTTCGATTTTTCTTTAAGAAGCTTAAAATTTTCAACTATGAATTTTGATTGATTTAACATGAACGACTTCCTTATTCTCTTATAGGTTTTAATTCCCTAATTATCACTTGTTTGTGTCGCAATCGCGTTGCAAAATTTGCGTTGTCAAAACGTTTACGCTAA
>CALDOC010000519.1 GCA_937914675.1 uncultured Sulfurimonas sp. | reverse complement strand
AGAATAGAAGACGATATTTTAGTGACAAAAGATGGATTTGAAAATTTGTCGGCGGGGATCGCTAAAAGCGTGGAAGAGATAGAGATTTTAGCCGCTAATTAAACTTTCTTTCTATAAAATGGCAAAAACGAAACCGTCTTGATGGACTTGTTTGTAAATAACGTTCAACGCAAGCTATCTGATTTAGACATTTACAATCATATACATTTCAATGATTCAGACAAAGAATTTTCAACAAACTCCATTAAAAGTTTGGTTAAAAGATTAAGAAAAAAAATACCGCAAGGTCTTCTTAAAACGTACAAAAATATAGGCTATTCTTTCAAATTGACACTTTAGCGACACTTTGAAAGCGTAGAATTCATCAAAAACATATCCTAGAAGGAATTTTATGCAAACGAATTTATTATCAACCCTCAAAAATAAGCAAACCCTTTTTTACATATTAGTGGCGTTTTTTATTTCTCTATTTGTAGTTATTAATTATTCAGCAATATATGGAGGCGTTGCTCTCTTGCTTTTAGTTGTCGGATTTTTTGTTCCCTCAAAAATAAACTCTTCAGACGCAAAGCTTCTTCATCAAATAAATGCAGTCATGGCGATGGGAGCTAAGGGAGAGTTTGAAAAAAGAATCATAGGCGTACCTGAAAACTCAGGCTACTTTTCAATTGCGTCGAGTTATAACAATCTACTCGACCAAGTCGAAGCCTTTATGAAGGAGATGTCCTTAGCAATAAATTTAGCCAATGATGGGAATGAAAGCGCGATGATTTTTCATGATGGATATAATGGCGCGTTCGCTAATTCCGTTGAGCCTATGAACCTAGCCATTCAAGGAATACTTGAGGGGAGAAGAGTGCTCATTCAAGGTAAGCTTGCCCATGAATTTAATAAAATGGGTGGGGGAAGCGCAGGTGGTTTGATACAAATAAAAAATGACGTGCAAAGCGGTAATAAGGTGGCGGACGAGATAGCTCAAACGTCGCAGAAAACCAGTGAAGCTTCTAAGCAAAGCATAGACTCCGTAACTCTTGTTCAAAACAACTTCAATAAACTAACCCAGAGCGTCTCCGCGTCAGCGCAAGGAGTAGATTCTTTAGGTCTTCGTACGCAAGAGATTTCCACAGTGGCGTCGCTTATCAAAGATATCGCCGAACAGACCAACTTACTTGCGCTAAACGCCGCTATCGAGGCTGCTCGAGCGGGTGAGCATGGACGAGGATTTGCCGTTGTAGCCGATGAAGTAAGAAAACTAGCCGAGAGAACGCAAAAAGCGACTAGCGAGATTTCAATTATGATATCCACTCTGCAACAAGAAACTATAAACATTCAAGAGCAATCAAGCATTATGCTGGAATTAGCAAATGAGTCCGCTGGGCATATGAGCATGTTAGAAGCCGTATTATTGAATTTTAGGGCGATGGCGGAAGAATCTTCTTCCAACGCAAAATTGA
>CALDOC010000518.1 GCA_937914675.1 uncultured Sulfurimonas sp. | reverse complement strand
ACTGAATGTTGTAGCTCTCGCACATTTTTATCCCCGCTATCTTCGCTATGGCGTAGGGTTCGTTTGTGTATTCTAGTTCTGAAGTTAGTAAACTCTCTTCACTCATGGGTTGCGGAGCGTTTTTTGGATAGACGCATGTGCTTCCCAAAAACAAAAGTTTTGCTACTCCGTGTATATAGCTTTGATGAATTACATTGTTTTGAATCTGTAAATTTTCATATATGAAGTCGGCCCTGTAAGTGTTGTTAGCGATTATTCCGCCAACTTTTGCGGCGGCGAGTATGACGTACTCCGGTTTTTCACTTTCAAAGAAGTCTGCTACCGCTTGTTGATTTAGCAAGTCTAGTTCTTCATGAGTTTTATATATCAAGTTTTCGTAGCCTTTTGATAGAAGGTTTTTTTTGATGGCGCTTCCCACTAAACCTCTATGTCCGGCTATATATATTTTACTTGTTTTATTCATTATTCGAAATAACTCATAGTTTTATACCCGCCCTCTTGAAGATAAACGTCTTTTGTCATTAATTTTAAGTCCGATTTCATCATGTCGTTTACCATTCCACAAGCGCGTACTCTCTAGTCCAGCCTAGCTTTTTCTCCGCCTTGCTGGGGTCTCCCAAAAGTAAATCAACCTCAGTTGGTCTAAAGTATTTCGGATCGACTGAAACGACCTCTTTTCCTATTTCGACTTGATACTCAGGATTTGAGCAAGCCACGACATACGCTTTTTCATCCACTCCCTCGCCTTTAAACTCCAACTCTATTCCAGCGTAGGCGAAAGACATTTTTACGAAGTCTCTTACGGTCGTCGTTTGTCCAGTCGCTATCACCCAGTCTTCTGGCTCGTCCGCTTGAAGTATCATCCACATCATGCGAACGTAGTCTTTTGCATGTCCCCAGTCGCGTTTGGCGTCAAGGTTTCCGAGGTAAAGTTTGTCTTGCAGGCCCAAAGCTATTTTAGAGGCGGCGCGAGTTATTTTTCTCGTTACAAAAGTTTCACCCCTTACTGGCGACTCATGATTAAAAAGAA
>CALDOC010000517.1 GCA_937914675.1 uncultured Sulfurimonas sp. | reverse complement strand
CAAAATTGTTTTCGTTGATACTATCTTTGAGATCATCTATCAAAGAAAACAACTCGTCATTGAAAAATCTTACGTCTGTCGCGAATTTAACGCTGAGTGGCGTCGGGTATTGTATTATTTCTCTCGTCATTATGAAGACCTTATGAATTATATGGGGAAGGATAAAGAGGCGCGAACTTTGGAAAAATCCAAAGTTCACCGTGTTAGTGACTTTTTTGAACCACTATTATCATTTTAACGTTCAGTATGGCAAATCTTATCAGTTGCCACGCAACGCAAGTTCTCATCGCTTTCGCAAACTTACCTGGAATCATTGTCTGAGTGAATTGACTCTTTTGGAAATTTAATTCTTCTTGTTTCATAATATATTCTCCTATTTTTTAGTTATTCTGGGATTAAAGTCCAGCCTGGGTTAAGTTTAGCTTTGTAGATAAACAAGTAATGCAACACATGTTTAATCCAGTGACCTGCAAGACCAATTTCACCAAAAGTATAATCCGTGTCACGACCGGTACCTGGGTACTTTTCATAATCAGGAACAACTGGAAAAACTGTCATGGCGGCGGCGGTACCGTTAAAGAAACCTTTACCAGCGGACGCGACGCAAGCTGCGCCCATTTCAGCCATAGAAGCTTCATGTAAATGAGCGTTTTCACCTTTTAGTATTAAATCACAAACAGAGTGGGCGACCGCTTTACCGATAATACCTGATGGCATACCCGTTCTTGGAGGCGTTGGATTGATTGGAGTTCCGTTTGGAGAGCTCATAGGCTTGGAGATAAGGTGTGGCGGAGCGAACGCGATACCAGCGGCGAACATATTTTTGTATGTAGGATTTTGGTAAGTTCTTGGCCAGTCGCTAGCTTTCCAATCCGCGTAAGCTTTTGGAGAGTAATCAGCGTCAACTTTCATGAAGCCATTTGGAGCGAATACGGTGGCGGTGATATCTTCACCGGCTTTGTCGTAAGCTTTTAGACCAACGCCCGCAAATGGAGGGATAAGCATAGCAAAATCAAACTCTTCTTCACCCATAGTTCCATCAAGAAGCT
>CALDOC010000516.1 GCA_937914675.1 uncultured Sulfurimonas sp. | reverse complement strand
GCCATAGGCAGTACCGTTCTCCTAACGACGATTACAGACGTTGTAGGTTTTTTTAGTTTTTTAGCGCTCGCTACGTATATATTATTATAAGGAATTTGTAAAACTTGGATTTATTACTATTGTTTTTTGTACTCTCTGTTGGAGTCTCTTTTATTTGCTCTGTTTTAGAATCCGTACTATTATCGACAAACTTATCTTATATAGCTGTTTTGGAAAAAACAAGACCTGACATTGGCAACTTGTTGAGATATCAAAAACAGAATATAAACAAATCAATCGCTTCCATATTGATTTTAAATACCATAGCTAACACTTTAGGCGCCGCCGCCGTTGGGGCTCAAGCTTCCATACTTTTTGGCAACGACGCCGTCGTTTACGTTTCCGTAGTTTTAACGTTTGCAATTTTGTTTTTATCTGAAATTATTCCAAAAACGATTGGAGCCATTCACTGGAAAACATTGGCTCCCCTCTCCTCTCAGATTATTAGAATTTTTATCTGGATTACGTACCCAATTATTTTAACAACGCTAGCGGTCACAAATAATATATCAAAGGGAAAGTTAAAAGCGCACACTTTGACTAAGGAAGAACTTTTGGCCAGTATGCTTATGGGGGAAAATGAAGGGGTAATAGATGAACAAGAGTCGGACGTAATTGAAAACATTTTAAATCTTGACAATATAAAAGTAAGTGAAATATTAACTCCTAGAAGCGTTGTGTTCGCTCTTGATGAAAATATGTCCATCAAAGAGGTCATAGAGACGCAACCCGCAATTTTTAAATTTTCAAGAATTCCCGTATATAGTGGCTCTATAGAAAACGTAACTGGCATCGTTCTTACAAAAAAGATTTTTAAACAAGATTTAAAAGACAATACGATTACTCTAAATTCAATCAAAAAAGATATGTTCACCATAAATGAAAACATACCCGTGAGTAAAGCGCTCGCCATGTTCATAGCGAAAAAAGATCATATGTTTTTAGTCACGGACAACTATGATCAGACTGATGGAATTGTAACGCTGGAAGATTGCGTTGAAACGATTTTAGGCGTTGAGATAATGGACGAGAGCGACACTACGGAAGATATGCGCGAACTCGCTAAACGAAGAATGAAACAAAAACGAAAAAACAAGGCGGAAAAAGCATAGATTACGCATTTATAAAAGAGGTGAATAAATGCGTTATCTAATTGTCTATCACTAAGCGATTACTCAAAAATATTTACATGCCAGGAATGCGGGGAATTTTTCCAAGTTTAGAGTAACGGCAATAACTGCCCCACCCTTTTTTAAGTAAATGCCCGACAACTGGAAGTGGAAACATAAACGCTCGTTTTTCATCTCTGTAAACAAAGGCGGCGCCATTTCCACTATCCATGACGCAGAGGATGTTTAGATGTCCATGATAACCTTTAAAATTCGTTCCATTTTTATCTCTCTCTTTGATGTTGTGCGCGACGTTTTTAGCCATAACTTCCGCTATATGCCCCTGCTTCGCTCTCCAATCATAACCCTCTAACGCAGCAATGTCGCCTACTGCGTAGACGTTGCTTAAAGAACCGTCTTCATTTACGACGCATGAGTGATCGTTAGTTTTTACAAAGCCGGCTTCATTAGTAGGTAAATCTGAATCTTTGATTACTTGATGACCATCACCCGCTGGAATAAACATGGTAAAGTCCGCTTCTAAAGTAGTGCCATCTTCAAAAGTCGTGCCCTCTGAAGTAAAGCCTGTAATCTTTTTTCCAAAGTGTTTTTTGATGTCAAGCTTGTTAAACATCATATCCATCATCTTCAAAGCTTGTGGACCCATGCGTTTTCCAGGTTCTGGCATTGGAGCGAAAAACGTCAGCTCGAAATTTTTTCGTATCCCTTTTTTCTTTAACATATTGTGAACGTTAAAAAGAAGCTCAAACCCAGGTCCGCCACGAACTGCGGAAGTGTCTTTAGGATTACCTCCAAAGCCCATGGCGATTTTTCCATGACCTCTCGCCACAAGTTCATCTAGCTTATCTCTTATCTCTAAAGATTGTTCTGGAACTCCACAGATGGAGAGAGTGTTTTCTACCCCTTTTGGCTTCATTTTAGAAGCGCCCATAGCTACGATTAGATAGTCGTAAGCATCCAAAATTTTCCCGCTTTTTAATGTAACGCGATTCTCTTGCGCGCTAATCGCAGACACTTCATCAATGATAAGATCAAATTTATGCGCAGCCTGAATTTTCTCCAAATCTATGCAGACGTCACTAAATTTACTCTTATGAGTTGGAACCCAAATAGAAGTGGGATAGATATAAAAATAATCTCTATCACTTACAAGAGTGACGTCATACTTCATTTTTTTAAGATGAATAGCCGCGTCAACTCCAGCAAAACCACCACCCAATATAAGCACTTTTTTCATAACAAACCTTTATCATTGAAATTTATGAATGATATTACATAAATTGATGTTAAAAGTATATTAATGAATTTCGATTTTAAGTTATTTTTGTTAAAATTAAAAAAAAATTTAAAGGATAGTGATGAAATTAATTTTTATGGCGTTGATTAGTTTTGCTTATTTGCATGCCATCATAACCATAGCTCCCGAGGAGCTAGGCGCGAAGCCTGGGTTTAGCGGCAGCCTAGAGGGTTCTTTAGAGACAAAAAGAGGCAATACAGAGTCAGACGCGTACTCCATGGGGGTAAAATTTCAGTATGACGACAACGCCAGCTACCTCATTTGGAGCGCTTTAAGCGGCTCTTACGCGAAAGTCGCGGGCGAAAAAAATACGGATAAAACATACGCCCACGTAAGGCTCATACACTCTCTCTACAAGAGTGCGGATTGGGAGTCTTTCGTGCAATCAGAAACAAACGCGTTTACAAAAGTGAAGTACAGAAGACTTCTAGGAGCCGGTTTGAGAGTGCATTTGTTGGATAAGGAGATGGGCAAAATATACGCGGGGCTGGGCGCGTACTATGAAGATATAAGTTACACGACGACCCTAGACCCAAACGAACGCAACGCTCGCGTTAATTTTTACGTCGCGTACGTAAAACAATTTCAAAACAACAACAAACTTGCCTATACGGCGTACTATCAACCAAAGATCAACGCTTTTGACGACTACATAACGTCTCACTCCATAGAGCTAGAAGTGACGATATATCAAAAATTATACTTAAAATTCAACCTCTCTTACAACAGAGACTCCATGCCCGCGGTTGACGTCAATAGAATTGACTTTGCCCAAAAGACTAGTTTTGTATATAAATTCTAATGACGCCAATCCAACGAGGAAAAAATATGAACGAAGATTTGTACGAGAACAAGTTTAACCAAGCGATTCAAAACAGCTTTTTTGAACGACTGCCAACGAGCGAACGCGAGTTCATAAAGCAAAAGAGCTTTTTATTTAAGTTTTCTCATCAAGAGATAAAGCAAGTTGTGGAAATGGCTCGCGATCTTGAAATGTGGGGCGAAAAAACAATCATAGACGTCTTTCCAGATCATGATCAGAGAAAAGTCGTCTTTTCCAGACTTCGCAAAAGTTATGAAGATATACGAAACAAGCCAAATTCTTACGAAAACTTCACCTTGAAAAATGTGCCCAAAGAACAGAAGTTCACTTTTACAACGCAGGCAAAAGAGGGTTTTGGACTTGGACTTTGTCCCGTGGCGTCCGAAAAAACGCGATGCTGCAACCTATTGACGCTTGACGCCGTCGAGAGTTGCGGTTTCGACTGTTCCTACTGCTCCATTCAAAGTTTTTACAATCAAAACACCATAACTTTCGACAGTGGCTTCGCGGATAAGCTCTTGAATCTAAATCTTGACAAAAACAAGACGTATCACATAGGCACGGGTCAAGCTTCCGATTCGCTCATGTTTGGAAACAGAGAAGGCGTTTTGGACGCTCTTTTTGAGTTTGCGAGAAAAAATCCAAACGTGATTTTAGAATTTAAAACAAAAAGCGACAACGTGAAGTACCTTTTAGAAAACGAAGTGCCAAAAAACGTCATATGCGCGTGGAGCTTGAACACGCCTACGATTATTGAAAATGAGGAGCACTTGACGGCTTCTTTGGACAAGCGAATAAAATCGGCGAGAGCTTTGGCCGATAAAGGCGTAAAAGTGGGCTTTCACTTTCATCCAATCGTCGAGTACGAGAACTATCTGAGTGAATATCAAGAGGTTTATGAGAGACTCGTCATGGAGTTCCAGCCCCGAGAGGTGGCGCTTGTCAGTTTTGGGACTCTCACGTTCATAAAGCCCGTAATAAAGCAGTTGAGAGGGCGTGAATTTCGAACCAAAATCACGCAAATAGAGCATACGAACGCAAGCGGCAAAACATCGTATCCCGACGCGACAAAAGTCGAGATGTTTAAACACGCTTACGAAAGTTTTTCTCCATGGCAAAAAGAAGCTGGGGACGATAGAGTTTTCTTTTATCTATGCATGGAGGAGCATCAAATGTGGGCAAAAACCTTCGGCTATCAATACTCGACCAACAATGACTTTGAAAGAGCCATGTTGAGTTCGTATTGTAACAAAGTGGGAGTGGAATACTTCTTATAATGAGACTCCAAAAACACATAAAACCAATCGCCTTTCTAGTGATACTGCTTCACTCTTCTCTGCAAGCCCAAGACTATATACTAAAACTTGGAGTGGGAGTGGCGTCTTTATACTATCCCGACTATATTGGCTCTCGTTCCACGCAACTTTTAACTCTTCCCATTCCATATATAAGATACAAAGGAGAGAATTTTCGGATTGACAAAGATGGCCTTAGCTCGAAATTACTTGGCGTTAATGGACTAAAAATCGACTTAAGCGTGAGTGGTTCGCTTCCTGCGAACAGTGAAAGCAATGGAGTCAGAGAAGGGATGCCCAATTTGGATTTGACAGCCGAAATTGGCTTAAAATTGGTTTACAATCTTTTTGAAAAAGGAGTGAGTAAATTAGAGTTTGAACTTCCCGTTAGAGCCGTTTTATCTACAGACTTTACAAATATCAAATACCGAGGAGTGGTCTCCAATCCTCAACTTAGATACTCGCTTAACTACAATGAATTTGAATGGACTTTTAGAACGGGATTAGTATTTACGAATCAAGAGTACAATAGTTACTATTATGAAGTCAAAAAAGAGTACGAAACTTCTTCAAGAAACGCTTATGACGTCAGCGGAGGTTTTAGCGGATTTAAAAATCGAGTGGGAATGACTTACCAAAAAGATTCTTGGTGGGCGGGGGCTTTTGTCTCTTACTACGACGTTACAAACGCCGTTTTTAAAGATTCACCGCTAGTAGAGACGAAGCAAGCGCTCTATAGCGGCGTTTCCATCGCTTATGTATTTTATACGCAGTAAATTTGTTAAACCATCACGATAAGAAAAGTGTCGTCAACTTCTTTAACCGCAAACTTATGTTTTGAGCAAAAATTACTATTCATAACGTCTTTCATCTCTATGCTTTTTACAAGCGCATCGTCTTTTGAATCCATTTCCGTATAACTTTCCAAAGTGCTTCTTTTAAAACAGCCACACTCTTTTTCCACTATTATTTTAAACATTATTTGTCCTTTGATTTATAATTGACGAATAATATCGCAAAGCTCTTGCTTTTTATTGAATTCTAATAATTATGTTTTTTTTTAAATGATTGCGTCAAAAAAGAAGGTATTTATAAATGGTGCGACCGGGGGGATTTGAACCCCCACACCCGAAAGCACTACCACCTCAAGGTAGCGTGTCTACCGTTCCACCACGGTCGCGTTTATAGTTAAAAAACGCTAACCTTGAAATAAAGGTTAGCTGAGGATATTTAGGTTGATTAACCTAAATATGGGTTAGCGTAAAGAGCGATTAACGCGATTACTAGAGCGTAAATAACTTGCGCTTCGATCATTGCAAGAGCGATGAACATTGTAGTCATAAGTTTAGCGCCTAGACCCGGATTACGAGCTGTTCCAGCGATTGTAGCGGCTGCGGTATGACCCATACCTATAGCTCCACCAAGAGCGGCAAGACCAAGACCAAGACCAGCTGCGATCATAGAGTAAGCTTTTAGAGTTTCGTTAGCAACGTTACCCTCGTTTGCAAATACAGCGGCAGAAAACGCCACTAAAAGAAAAAGAATTTTTTTCATATATTATCCTTAAAATTATTACAAAATCTTTCGGCTAGCGTAACCTCATCTTTGGATGAAGCAATCTAAACATAAATGCCTAAATTTCCCTACTAAAAATTGATATGCGAATTATATGCAAAATATCCTAAAAATTCTCTTATGCGCGACCTAAAGAAATTTTATTTCCTTTAAATTCCAATATTTCTACTGTAATTTTATCACCCTCGCTTACAACGTCGCTCACTTTTTCCACTCTTTTGTCTGATATTTTTGAAATATGAATCAGTCCATCCGTTCCATCCGGAAGCTCTATGAACGCGCCGAAGTCAACAATTTTCTTTACAATTCCTTCGTATTTGTCGCCTACTTCGTATTTTATTTTAGATAACTTTGGAGTGTTGACAATTCCCTCTATATGGTTACGAGCGCCAGCTACGCCAGTTTTATTCTTACCTGTAATTTTTACTTTTCCATCTTTTTTGTCAATATCGATCGCCACTTCAAATCTTTCTATCATTTCACGAATCGTTTTACCGGCTTGACCAATAATGTCACCTATAAAACTAGGATCAATGTGAAAGAAATCCGTACTTGGCAATACTCCATCATTAAACTCTATTTTCCTCTCGGCTTCGAGCATAATGTCAATAATATGACTTCTGCCCTCTTTTGCTTGGTATAAAGCTTCTTTTAGCACATTGAGACTTATCCCGCCTAGCTTAATGTCCATCTGCATGGCTGTAATTCCATCTTTACTTCCCGTGACTTTAAAATCCATGTCTCCATCATGATCTTCAAGTCCCATAATATCTGAAAGTATCGCGTAGTTTTCACCATCGCTAACCATGCCCATGGCGATTCCAGCGACTATGTCGCTCGTCTCAATGTCAGCCGCTTTAAGAGCCATATATCCACCACAAACCGTAGCCATGGAAGAAGAACCGTTTGACTCTAAGATTTCAGATACTAAACGCACTGTTTGACCATCGAGCTTAGTGATAGGTTCAAGCGCGCGTTTCGCCAAGTTTCCATGACCTAGTTCACGACGTTTAGTTCCCATGACTGGCGTCGCTTCGCCAACTGAAAAACCTGGAAAATTGTAGTGAACCATAAAATTTTCATTTTGCGTTTGCGTATCCGTTAACGCCTCAAACATCTGAGCGTCTTTAGGCCCACCCATTGTAAGAACGACAAGAGCTTGAGTCTGTCCACGAGTAAACAAACACGAAGAGTGAGCGCTTGGCAACACGTTCGTATCAATCGTGATAGGTCTTACTTCATTTAAAGCGCGTCCATCGGCGCGAACTTTTTCATTGAGTATTTGACTTCTTACTTGCTCTTTTTTGACTATCTCAATCGCGTCTTTTAGTTCAATCTCTATCCAATCAGCTTGAAGTCCGATAATTTTCTTTCTTAAACTTCTCAGCGCCGTCGAGCGTTCCGATTTTGCCATTTGATTCATGGCGTTTTTTATATCTTCTAAGTGATTGTCTCTCACGTATGAAACCATCTCATCATTTACGAGATGCGCTTTTAAATCACTAGCGACCGTAGGTTTTTTAGAAGATTCAAACGCAAGTTCGTATTTAGCGTTATTTGCAAAAAGCAAGGCCTCGGTTTTTTCAAAAATTTCTATCAGTTCATCTTCAGACACTGCGTTTGAAACATGCGAGCTAACAACGTTTACGCCCATTGTTGGGTCGAGCATAGGATCAAGCATCATATCTTGAACTTCTATATTTTCGCTACCAAACGAACGCATCTCAATCATGAGAAGGTCATTTTTTGTTCCTGAAAGATATAAATCCAATATAGAATTTTGAAGTTGAGAAAGAGTTGGGTTTAGAATAAGAACTCCATCCACTTTCGCCGCGCGAACGGCGCTAACGGAAGTATTGATGTCGATATCCGAAGTGTAAAGCGCGGCTGACGCCGCGTTTAAAGCCAACACTTGTAAATCCGACTCATCGTCCGCGCTTAAGACCATAATGGTTATCTGAGTTGGATGCCCAAAACCTTTGGGAAAAAGTGGACGAAGCGAACGGTCGACTATTCGAGAAGTTAAGGTTTCAAAATCACTCGGTTTTGTTTCACGTTTGAAAAATCCGCCAGGAATTTTACCAGCCGCGTATGTTTTTTCAATGTACTGAACCGTTAAAGGTAAAAAATCATCTTTTACTACCTCCGTCTCATCAATCACAACCGTCGCTAAAATAACGCTCTTTCCCGATTTTAACCATGCGGCGCCATTCGCTTGTTTTGCAACATCTCCAAAAGAGTAAGACTCTTCTCTATTATCCAACTCTAAACTTACGTCGTATTTCATTTTTCTTCCTCAAGTAATTTTTCTATTCTTTCATCTGTCACATCGTCTAACTCTTCATAATAGAGTGGAGTTTCAACATAATCCTCAATATCATAAATATAAAATATATCATCAACAAAAGGCTCTAAAAGCTCAAGCACGTCGGTTGGCAAAACTGCAACCGCTATGTAAACGGCTTTAGGCTTCATGCTTAAAATTGTTTTCAGCGCCGTCATAAATTTAGAACCTGTTTCACTGCCCTCATCCACTAACAACACGACTTTATTTTCCATTGAAGCGAAATGTCTGCCCTTTCTATACTGGTAAACGCAAGTTAGAATCTCTTCTTCATGTTTACGATGAGCTTCTCCATAAATATAGTCATATTGTATCTCAAATGAAGAGACTAAATCTTCATTTATCACTATCTCTTCACTCTCGCTTACTCTCGCCACTTCACACTCGGAATTGTTCGGCGCCATTATAGCTTCTGAAAATATAAAATCCAACTTGTTCGAAAGTCTATCTCTAATGTTAAAACCTAATTCCAACCCACCTTTTGACACGCCTATAATATTCCAAGATTCTTCTTTTAACTTTTGCATCGGAATAACGTCTCTAAGTTTTATTGCGGCGTCTAAACGATTTTTAAGTATGTTTTTATATGTTTTCAATCAGACTCCTCTATTGCGAACTTGGAAGTTTATATGAAAAAGTGGAAGAATCCGTACTCGATTGCATAAACGGCTTTAAGACAAGGGTAAGATATAAATACCTGTCGTATATTGATTTCGCTTCGCCTATCGTAGTAAGTACGGGTCTATTGTTTTCTGCGTATCTTACGCCAAAATCCCAACAACGCTTTTTATATAAAAAACCCAACTCCATACTTTTCTTTTGCCTAAGCTCAATGTCATAATTATAATTTGCTCCAAAAGAGTAATGCTTATCGTAAGTATACTCCGCGCTAGATGTCATGTAGCTTGTGTACCGAGGAGTTGCGTCCGTCGAATCAATAAAAGAATCTCTATATAGATGGGACAAATCTATTTTCAATCCATAATCATTGTAGGAGATTCTATTAATGGCTTTAGAAAATTTATTTTCATCAAAATTATAGAACGTATTGTTATAATAACTTAATGACGTAGTAATTAAGTATTCTAACTCGTTTTCAAGCTCTCCATACCTACTTTTTGCTGAATTGTACGCAATATTTTGAGAGAGTCTATGATATAAAATTTGCTTAGCCGACTCGTCGTATAAGTACTGTATGAAATCAAGTTTTGTAACGTTTTCAACGTCGTTTATATTAAAAAATTCACATCTAGTACTGTAATTTGGGTCGCCTTTATTATCGATGTTCGTACAATAATCTTTGTTATCCTCATAAAAACCCGTTTTTGATTCAGCTCCGTTTTTTGTATAACTAACGCCAACGCTTACAACATGAGTCACCTTTTCAAAAGCCTTTGTTAGTTGGGTTGAAGCGGATAAAGTGTGATAATTTTTTAATATGTATCCATTATTGTACTGTGTTCCTATTAAAATATCTTGTTCTTCACCACTAAAATTTGAATATTGCCCATACAGATTTGCGCTGTAAGATAAATTTAAAAACTCTTCAAACAGATTGGTTTGAAGAGTAATTGGTACGTTCAAATCCGTTTGTAAAACTTTTTTATTTATTTGTCTCTGTATGTTATTACTTTTTATGTCTACGTCATAAATGATATGATCTTTCAATAAGGTCTTTAAATAATTATGATATTGAACCGTAGGTAGTTTTTGAAGAGTGTTTTCATTGCTAGCAATCGTTAAATCTTGGTAATATTTAAAATACGTGCCAATATAATTACTATCGGTGTTGTAAAACATATTGATTCTTGACAAGACCTGTGTCGCCGTTGATTGATTAATTGAGTTGTTGGACGCTAAATTTATATAATCAACGTCATTCATATGGTTCAAATCTACGTACAATCCAGATTGACCTTCAAGAGTGGTTTGAAACCATTGATTGATAAAATCATTGTTGTCATAATTAAAATTAAACCCATAATGAGAATTATTCGCTAGGTTATTCTCTTTGAAGTAGGAATCTTGTTCTTTAAAATACCCCACTTTAAATTCGCCATGTGACGTTCTTGAGTCTACAAATCTAAACTTTGAGTATACTCCGCTTCCTCTTTTTGTTCTTACTTGTGGAGTCAATTCAAGATCCCACCAGTTTTGTTCAGCGATATATAGGGGTTGTTCAAAATAAACGCCTTCGCTTTGAGACAAACCAAGCGCCGGTTTTAAAAGCCC
>CALDOC010000515.1 GCA_937914675.1 uncultured Sulfurimonas sp. | reverse complement strand
ATCGTTGGAGTTGCTAAAACCTGAACTTGATGAACTTGAACCTGATGAACTTGAATATGGTTACTTTGTGCGATTGCGTGATATTGTAATAGGTCACGCTTAACTCGAGTAGGTCCTAATTTTATTTTAAGTAAATAATCGTTACAGTTTTATGTTTAGTTTAAGATATTTGAACTTGACGTACTCTTTTGAATTTGAATTTGTTGTGCCAAACTTGTTGTGAAACATGGACGGAAAGCTATGGGTCTTATAATGTATAAGATCGCCAGGTTGCCAAATAGATACTTTTTTTTCTTTGGTTTTTCCAAAATTAGCTTCTCTTTACTCCTTTATACAATAATTCATTTTTAATTGATACTTTATTTTGTTGTGCCAAACTTGTTGCGAAGCAGGGACGGAAAGCTATGGGTCTTATGAAAGGTAAGATCGCCAAGCCGCCAAGGAAGTTTTTTCTTATTTTCCTACTCCTATGTTTCTTATTCGTTTGCTTTAGATTATATTCATAAAAGAATATGAGGAGGATATGATGGAAACAATAACGATTATATATAATGCTCAAGAGTATGAGGTTGCCATAATTGTGGCTTTAGATGGAATTATGTCCGGCAAATATTCCCTGCCACCCAAGTATAAAGCGCTACCTAAGTATTTTAATATAAAAAGGTTGGTTTTTGACACGCCAAACGGCGGGTATATGCAGATTATAGGATTGGCGGAAGATGGTTCTCTCAATAAAGAATACATAATAGTGGCGCCTTCAAGAGGGAATGAAGAGTCTATGATATATCAAAGACTCTATTCCTCTTCTGGGACGTTAATAGGAAAAAAACCTATAGCGTGTTTTGATAGTAAAATCATATATCAGTTGAAGAGATACTCTATTTCGTGGGAAGACTATAAGCAAAAAAGGTATACGGCTTCATTGGCGGACGATGAGAAAAAAAGTTTCACGGCGCCATTAGCGGACAATAAGCAAAAGAAGTTCATAGCGTAAGGTTCATTTACTCGTTTGTCCTCGTTCCAAAGTCTTAGAGCGTTGGAATGAGAAAATCGCGTCACCCATTATTAAAAGGCGACTTTAAACACGCCAAACGCGAAGATTCCAAAATAAATCGTTCCGCCAAGTAAGATAAATTGAGCCATAAGAGGGGCGAATCTTAAACTTTTTAATTCATAATCCAAACTAGCTTCGTCAAAATAAACATGCTTGACAATCCAAGCGTAGTACGCTACCGAGAGGGCTGAGTTTAGGAGAGTGACGAGCGCGACTATTGGCAGGTCCGCGTCTACCACCGCGTAGACTAAAACCGCTTTGGAGATGAAACCAGCTAATAGCGGCACTCCCGCTAGCGAGAAGAGTTGCACGGTGAAGATTAGAGCCGTTATTTTATCTTTTTCGCCCAATCCTTTTAAATCTTCAAGAGACAATTCGCTTGCGTTTTCTTTTAAGTTGCCTATGAGAGTAAATAGAGCGCTTTGCATAAAGACGTAGGCGATGGCGATATAGAGTAGACTCGTCGAAGCGTAAGCGCTTTTTACCGCCACAAACGCTAGAAGCATGTATCCGGCGTGAGCGATGGAAGAGTAGGCTAAAATCTTTGCGACTTTTTTTTGAAATAGCGCCAAAAAGTTTCCAAGAGTCATGGTGACGATGGCTAAAGCCACTAAGATGGGAGCGTTGAATTCCAAGTTTTGCAAGAGAAAAGGCGAAAAAGTTTTAAAGACCGCCAAAGCCGCCACCGTTTTTGCAGCGCCCGAGAGCAGGGCTGCATGGGACGCTTTTATCTCAGCGTAACTATCCGCCGCCCAAGAGTGCATGGGAACGATGGTGAGTTTGTAAAAGAGTCCCATCAGCATGAGCCAAAGACCCAGAGTCCCAAACGTCTCTACGTTTTGAAGTCCAGAATTTAGAGGATGGTTTTCAAAGAGATAAAACGCGGCGCCTAAAACTATAAACGCCGTAGCGATGGAACCCGCTATAAACATCTTCACCGCTCCGCTTGCTTGCGTTGCGTTTTTTACGTTGGCGACTAAAACAAACGAGATGACGCTTAAAGCTTCAAAGGAGATGATGAAGTTTAGCAGAGTGTTACTCTCTAGCAGAGCTACAGAAGCCGTTCCTATGAAAATCGTTTGGGTGACGTTTATGTTTTCGTCTTCGTTTAAAATAGCCGCGCCAAGAACGATAAACAAAACGACTTCAAAAAGAGCAACTCCGCTAGTTAAGCTAAAGCCGTTTAAAGGAAGAGCGTACGAGTTAAGCGTCAAGTATCCAGCCGCAACTAAAACTAAAAGAGATAAAAGTTTGAGCAAGAGGGAGCTTCTCATGGCAAATGAGAGTAAGCCAAAGGCAAAAAGAATGGTAAAGGCGCTCATAGCGTTCCTCCTGTAAAGTAAACGCCAAAGGCCTGATTTATTTCGTCAAAGAGCGTTTGTGGATAGATGCCAAAGAGTATGATAAGAAAGGCGAAAACTAAAAGCGAGAAAAATTCGACGCGGTTCATGCTAAAGTTGGCGTTTTTCACTCCCTCGCTCATTTCACCGTAAATCACTCGACGGAAAGTCCAGATGAGGTAAGACGCCGAGATAAGGGAGCCTAAAAGAATGACGACCATCCAAGAACCAAAACTTTCTATCGTACTGATAAGAATCGTGATTTCACCGATGAAACCCATCGTGCCGGGAAGTCCTAAAGCTCCAAGTCCAGCCAAAACAAAGATGGCTGAGAGATAAGGCGCTTTTTGCATAACGCCACCCATGTCCGTCATCTCCCAAGTATTCATTTTTTGGTGTAAAAACCCAGCTATCAAAAAGAGAGGCGAGATGATAAGCGCATGGCCTATCATCTCAAAAAGCGCCGCGCTCAAAGAAGCGTAACTCATAGCGCCCATCGCAATGGCGATAAGACCCATGTGAGAGATGGAACTGTACGCGACCATTTTCTTTACATGCGTTTCATACAGCGCCATAAATCCGGCGTAGAGAAGCGTTAAAAGTCCAAGTACGACAAATATCCAAGCAAATTTTTCAGCCTGAATCGGCAGAAGCAAGATAACCATGCGCATCATGGCGTAAGCGCCCATCTTTAGTAAAACTCCAGCAAGAAGAGCCGAGACTGGCGAGGGAGCTTGCACGTGAGCGTCTGGCAACCAAGTGTGAAAAGGAAAAAGTGGCATCTTCACCGCAAAACCTATAAACATAAGCCACCAAATAAGCGCCGGAGTCGTAAGCATAGCCTCTTTAACAAGCGTCATGTCAAAGGTTCCGCTCTGTTTGTAGATAAGAAAAAAGGCTAAAAGTATCAGCATGGAAGCGACGTGAGTGTACAAAAAGAATTTTATAGCCGCGTAGATGCGACCCTCCGCGCCCCAAATCCCGACTAAAAAGAGCATCGGAATAAGAGTGAGTTCCCAAAATATGAAAAACCATATAAAGTTTGTGGACATAAAGACGCCAAAAATCGCGCCGCTAAAAAAGATGAGCAGAGAGAAATACGCCGCTGGTTTTTTAGTGAGGCTCCATGAAGAGAGCGTTACCAAAATGAGTAAAACGCAAGTCAACAGAAGCATGATGACGCTGAGTCTATCCACTTGCAAAGTGAGGACAAAATCAAAAGCTTTGACCTCTAAAAACTTTCCAAGCAACATGTAACCATGCTCTGGAAGTTGTTTGTAAAGCTCTATGGTTTTAGAAAACATATAAACAAAAAGCGCCAAGGCGACGTATTTCGTTCCCCCTAGATTGCGAGTTGGTATGTAGACTAAAAGCGAGAGAGCCAAGGGCGCGAAGATTAAAAGTTCGTAACTCATACTAAACTCCCTATAAAAATAACGACTAAAACAGCGAGAAGTCCAAGAATCATGACTCCAGCTTGATTTGAGACTTTTGAAGTATGCGTAGCGTTAAAGAGAGCGAAAATTTTTTGACTTAGATTCAACATGCCATTTACCGCACCATCTATGACGCGTACGTCAATCCAGTTTAGCGTTTTAGAGACAGAGTTTATGATCACGTTTTTTACAAACCAAGTTATCATGTGTTCCACAAAATAGCCATTGAATAAAATCTTGTGAAAAGTTTTCATCAGCGGTTGCGCGGCTAGTTTGTCTCTTGCGTCTGGTCGGCTTTTGTAAAATTTGTAGACGATAAAGCCAACTAGAATTATTGCGCTTAAAAGAAGAGGCAACAGATACTCTACGTGAGCCTCAGGCAACTCTTTTCCC
This sequence comes from uncultured Sulfurimonas sp., assembly GCA_937914675.1. GTDB lineage: Bacteria > Campylobacterota > Campylobacteria > Campylobacterales > Sulfurimonadaceae > Sulfurimonas. Next base: position 6,523 of record CALDOC010000515.1, on the reverse strand, counting down.
GTAACGTACTCGCTCAACTCTTTTTGGTAAAAGCCCAAAACAAAAGTAATCAAAGCCATGATTCCAAGGGGAAGGGAAATCCAAAACTTTGATGGCGTTTTGATGCGCTCATGAAGCTCTATGTCTCGTGGTTTGCCAGCGAAAATGAGCAACCAAATCCTAAAGACGTAAGCGACGGAGAGAACTCCGGCTATGATAGTGAGAGTGGAAATAAGCCCATAAGTTTTAGGATTTAAAATAGCGCCAGCGATGATGGCGTCTTTTGAGTAAAAACCGCTAAATGGAGGGATGCCGCTTAAAGACAAAGCGCCAACGCCCATAAAGAGTCCAACAAGCGTGAGTTTTTTCCAAGCGCCGCCAAGTCTGAACAAATCTTTGTTGTGACGAGCCGCCATGATAACCGCTCCAGCGCCTAAAAAGAGCAGGGCTTTAAAGACTGCGTGATTTGTAAGATGCGTCATACCGGCGGAGAGCGAACCAACGCCCAAACCTATGAAAGCCAAAGACAAATGCGACATAGTCGAATACGCCAACACTTTTTTTATCTCGTTTTGCGCCAAAGCGCTCGTCGCTCCGATAAAAGCGCTCAAACTCGCAACCGCCGCCACGACCACCAAAGCCTCGGCCGCCACGTAAAAGTCAAACATACGAGCCACTATGTAGATGCCACTGTTTACCATGGTCGCGCCATGGATAAGCGCCGAGACGGTGGTAGGACCTTCCATCGCGCGCATTAGCCAAGGGAAAAGTGGAAATTGTCCAGACTTGCCGATGGCGGCGATGAAGATAAAGATTGCGACGACAAAAGATACGTTATCGGGTATTTGATGCCAAGTTGCGAGTAGATTTATGTATTGCAAATCAAGCGTATGCGCGTAGTAATATAAGATTCCAATCGCCGCGAAAAGAAAAACGTCTCCAAATTTTGTATAGAGAAACGCGGCGACTCCAGCGTCCGCCGGATCTTTTGTTTGATGCCAAAAAGAGATGAGCAGGTACGACGCCAGACCCATAAATTCCCAACCGACAAAAAGACCCAAAAGCTCTTTCGCGCTTACAAGCAAAATCATGCCTCCGATGAAAAAGAGTATCTTTGCGTAGTAGCGCGGTTTGTCGGGATCTTCTTTCATATAGTCGTGAGAGAAGTGAATGTCCAAGGCTCCAAGTCCAGTGGCGATGAGCAACATGACCAAAGAGAGGTGATCTATGTAGACGCCAAATGGCAGAGTCGCGTTTCCAAAACTAAACCACTCTATCGCGACGTTTATAGGTCTCTCATACGAAAGAAAGATGCTTAAAACGAGACCAAAAAGCGTAAAGCCTATAAGCTCGGCTAGATAAAAAGCGTATTTTTGATTGAGTTTACCGGCTAAAAACGTTGCTATGGCTCCCGTAAAAGGGAGAATGAGTAGAAGTCCCACGTTCATTTTTGCGCTCCTAAATCATCGGCTATGACAACTTTTGTAAATTTGTGAGCCGCGGCAAATATTAAGATGCCAACCGCCGCTTCAAGCGTCGCCAAAATCATAATCATGTAGGCAAAGCTTATGTTTTGAGAGAGTCCAAGATAGTGAGCGGAGGAGGCCAGCATCAAAATCACCGCGTTCATGAGCATCTCCAAAGAGAAAAAGATTCTTAAAAAATCTCTGTTTGATGAGATGCCGTAAAGTCCAACGCTAAAGAGCGCGAAAGCGAATATCATGTCAATCTCAAACATCTCTGCTCCTTTTTGGCTTGAGTGCGTTTATCATTTTTATGGTTCCATAAAGAAGGCTCACACCGATAAGCGCGAAAAGAATGACGACGTCGCTAAATGAAGTGGCAAACATCTCTTTTTTCTCGACAATTTCGGGTACGTTGGTCGCAAGAAGAGAGCGATTTGTCAAAAACAGAGCGCTCATCAGGACGAAGACGCCAAAGGAAACAACCGCGCTCCATGAGCTTTTTGTCGTTTTTGGAAACTCTCTTCCTATGAGAGTGATTCCAAAAAGCATCAAAACGGCAATGCCTCCCGTGTAGATGAAAATCTGAAAGAGTCCCAACAGCTTTTCATCCAAACCGATGTAATAAAGTCCTAAAACCAGCATCATGAGAGCAAAAGATATAAGCGAAGCGATGCTCTGCTTGACGCTCAGCGACGTTATGGCTAAAACGAGGGCTATCGTAAGTAAGGCTATGTTCATATCTGCTCTCCGCTAAAATCGGGAACGCCGCTAACTGGCGCTTTTACCTCTTTGTCTTTCATCGCTAAGAGCGCCGCTTTTTTCTTCGCTTCAAGCTCTTTTTTGACGCGAGCGGCTTCTTCGGCTTCAAGTCTGCTATCAATGTATTCTTGTGGCACGTCGACGTGAACCCAAAAGTTTACTTGGTCTTCGTGCCATCCGCCGCTTAGCATGTCGTATCGTCCGCCGCTAAGTATGATGGATTTTTCCGGTTTTGTAGGGCAAACGTCTTCACATAGACCACAAAATATGCAAACGCCGAGATTGACCTCCGGAACGATGTTTTGCTTTTTAAAAGGAAGATGTTTCATGGTTATTGCGGTTGTCGGACAAATTTTGTTGCAAGCGTCGCAGCCAATGCAAGTCTCGTAGTCAATCTGGTGTTCGCCTCTAAATCTATCGGATTGATGCATAACGTGAGTTCGCACGTCCTCTGTGGCTGGGCTTTTAACGCTCAAAGCTTTGGAGACGCGATAGACTTTTTTAAGTAGTTCGAGTATCATGAAATGGCTCCTAATAAAAAGATTTTTGCAAACATAATCCAAGCGACGTTTAGAAGCGAGAGCGGCACTAAATAGCTCCATGAAAAGTTTAACATCTGCTTCATGGTGATACGAGGCGTTGACGCTCGAATGGTCATCATAAACATTGCGATTATAATCATTTTGGCGAACAAAAAGCTAAAGCCATCAAAAAAGACGCCTCTGTAACCGCCAAGAAAAAGAGTGGCGGCTCCCGCGAAAACGGCCATGAACTCGGCGAATTCCGCAAGCTTGAGTAAAAAGTAGTTCGTTCCGCTGTACTCCGTGTAAAATCCGTACACTATCTCTTGTTCCGCGTCCGGAATGTTGAAAGGAGGTTGGTCCAAAAGTCCAAGAAGCGCGACGAAGTAGAGAAGAAAACCGGGAAGTAGAATCAAAAAAGTAAGCCATGAACTCTGCTCGACTATGCTTGTCAGACTCAAAGTTCCAAACAAGAGAGCGGGCGAGAGGGCGGCGAGAAAAAAGGAGGTTTCCATGGAAATCATCTGCGTCAAAACTCTGATACCGCCCAAAAAGGAGTACTTGTTGTTTGAACCAAAACCTGTCAGAAAGAGTAAAAAAGGCTCGATTCCCACAAGCACGACAAGTCCGAGTAGAGAGTATTCGCTCACCACGACCGTAGTGTTCGCGGTCCAAGGAATGACGGCGGTTGGCAGTATGGCGATAATAGCGGCCAAGATTGGCATGAGCGAAAAGAGATAAGGGTTGACTCCATCTGGAGTGATGCTCTCTTTTGTGAGAAGCTTGCTCAAATCAAAAAGCGTTTGGTAGCTTCCAGCGGGACCGTTAAAGCTAGGCCCAACGCGTTTGTGAAGCGCCGCCATGAACTTTCTAAAAAACCAAAAAAGCCCGACCGTCCACAAAAGGACGTACAAAATTCCGGGAAAAACCACGACGTTGAAAATCATTTCCATCTTCTCTCCTTATCTGTCTAAATCGCCTTGGCAGATGTATAAGCTGCCAAAGACGAGAGGGATGTCCGAGAGCGTTTGACCCGCTAAAAGTTTGTCAAGCATCATCGTGTGGTTGAAACTTGGGGCTTTCATCTTGAGTCTGTAAGGCGAAGTTCCTTTTTCCTCTGTGACTAAGTGCATCAAAACTTCGCCTCTCGACCATTCGACTCTGCTTATGGCTTCGCCACGAGGCAACTTCTTGGGCACTTTTACCATCTGGTCTTTCGTCGGGTCAAACTCTCCAGAAGCGATTTTCTCCTCAATGTGGCGTTTGGCTTGTTTGATGATGTCCACCGATTGTTCCAACTCCTCAAAAAGGTTGATGAGTCTATCTTTTGCAGAACCATCTTTTTGGGTGACGTAATCCATTTTTATCTCGGCGTACGCCGCGTAAGGTTCGTCGATTCGTACGTCGATTTTCACTCCGCTCGCTCTTGCCACCACGCCGCAAAGCGAGTAGTCTTGAACGTCTAAGTTGGAGATAAAACCTTGCTTTGAAGCGCGCATCTTCATGGTGGGATTGTTTATAAATATATCTTTGACGCTATCTTTCGTGGCGTCGAATTTATCAAGGGCTAGTTGCAACTCGTCAAGCATGTTTTGTTGGAGACCATAACGCACTCCACCCGGTTCAACCGCCGCGGTTGCGATTCTAGCGCCGCTGTAGGATTCCAAAAAGTCTAAGAAGAACTCTCTGACGTCCATGTTCCACATGGCGACCGTGTGAAGTCCCAAAGCGTTGTAAAAACCGCCCATTCCCATCGCGTGAGAAGAGATGCGGGAAACTTCCCCAAGCAAAACTCTCATCCATTTGGCAAACTCCGTAATCTCCACGTTCGCAATCTCTTCGACCGCTTGAGCGTACGCCGTCATGGAGTTGACGTTATCCATAAAACAGAGTCGCTCAACCGCGACTATCGCTCCAACGAAATCTTTTTTCGTCACGAGATGCTCGAGAGCCCTCCAGACGAAACCGATGTCGGGGTCGATTCCGATGACGTCTTCGCCGTCGCAATGAACTTTGAGGCGAATCGGTCCACTAGCGGGGTGAGTTGGTCCCCAATTTAAAACGGTTTCGGAACTCTCCGCGTCTATGCCTTTGTCGGCTTCGGCCTCTTCGGCTTTAAAGGAGTCCACGATTTTTTGCATGTTTTTAACCGTGTTTTTGTCATGAGCGTCCCAGTCGAAATCTTTTCTAAAGGGAGTTTTATCGTAAAAATCTTGCGAGACGATGATGGGTCTTAAGTCCGGATGGTTTAAAAACCGCACTCCAAACATCGAGTAAGCTTCCCTCTCATGCCAATTGGCGCCTTTAAAAAGTGGCGTCAAAGACTCTATTTCGCACTCGTCGAGCTCTCTTGGAACGTCGCATTTCAACCAACAGTTGCGATTTGTCATAAGGTCTTCAAAAAAGTAGTTCATCTCTATGACGTTTTCTTCTAAAAAGTCGGTGGGAGAAACGGTCGCGATGGTTCTTAATCCATGCTCTTTTAAGGCTTTAGCCACCATGAGCAAATCGTCAGCGGTTGAGAGTTTTGTTTTAACCCAAGTCGTTTTATACTCTTCTATGTATAGCGTGTTAAAATTTTCCAATAGTTGCTTAATTTTTCGCATTAAAACTCCATCTCTTTCCAAAGCCCGCCTTGGCTAGCGGCGCTTGGTATGCCCGCTTTCATCTTCTTTTTTATCTCTTCAAGTCCCGCTATGATGGCTTCGGGACGAGGAGGGCAACCAGCGACGAATATGTCCGCGGGCAAGATTTCCGTAGGATTTTTTATGACCGAAAGCGAGTCGTTGTAAGGTCCGCCGTCAAAAGAACAAGCTCCCAAAGCCAAAACGTATTTTGGTTCTGGCATCTGCGCGTAAGTTCTCAAAAGGGCGGGAAGCATTTTTTTGCTTACAAGTCCCGTTATGATGAGCAAATCGGCTTGTCGCGGGGTTGGAGTGGGCAAGTAGCCGTAGCGTTCCCAGTCGTAACGCGGTCCCATGGCCGCCGCCATCTCTAAAGAGCAACATCCAGTGCAAAAGTGAGCCATCCAAAGAGACTCGCTTTTGGCGTGGGCGAAAAAGTCATATATTTTGAGCATGGTTGTATTCCTTCATAGCTATGATGAGAGCTAGTGCGATAATGAGCGCGAAAACCGCCGCTATGGTTTGCGAGCGCGAGTCATGAGCGTAAACAAAAAGCGAAAAAAACAGCCCTGTCATGTCGGCGATGATAAACATGATGGCAAACATAAAAAAGCCAAAATTCGCTTTTTTTGGAGTGGAACCGCTAGCGGGCAGTCCGCACTCAAAATGTGAGTTTTTGATTGCGTCGGGTGAATAAGGCGCCAAGAGAACGCCAAAAGCATAGAGAGACAAGACGGTGATTGTTATGCCAAGCGCATAAATTATAAATGTTTCTATGGGAACTCCTTTTAACAATTATAGCTAAAATTGGGTTCAGATTGATTATGTAACGGGGCAAATTAAATTTTATAAAGAGAACGATAATTTCTCTCTCCTAAGCTCCATTTTTGGAGAGTCTATGTAAAATTAAGCTTTATAAGTTGTGCAGCTAACAAATCAAAGGATAAAGTAATTACATGAATGATTCATCGAACGAAAAAATAAACAAACCTGAGTTTATTACAGAAGTTGTTTCTAAAACAGGATTTAAAAAGAAGGACGTTGAACGCATATTGGAAGCAATGCTTGATACAATTATTCAAAACGTTAATGAAAATAAAAAAGTTTCATTTATTGGATTTGGCGCGTTTATGGCAAGCGAGAGAAAAGATAGAATTGGAGTGGACAACACTGG
>CALDOC010000514.1 GCA_937914675.1 uncultured Sulfurimonas sp. | reverse complement strand
AGAACCTTTGGAATTTACAAAAAAACTATACAAAGAGTATAACGTTAAAGTTCTTCCAGGCGAGTACTTGGCGCGCGACGACTCGGCGGGAGAAAACCCTGGAAAAGGCTTTGTAAGAATCGCTTTGGTGGAGAACGAGACAAAAACGGAAGAAGCGTTAAAAAGAATCAAGGAGTGTTTGGATGCGTAACGTAGAAGAATTAAAAGCAAAAGTGTTAGAAGCGCAACAAAACTCGGACATAGCGTCTCTATACGTTTTAGAGCAGATTGCGCATGAGACGTTTGACGAAGACGCGCTTCAAGGTTTTTACGCGAACATACTTGACTTGGCGCTTGAAAAGTTAACCGACACTCTGGAGTCTCACAGGCTCATGGACATCAATGAAGTCCAAGACTTCGCCACTCTTCGCGCTTTATACGAGTACGCGATTGAACACTACTCCGCTGGAGAGATAAAAGACGCTTCCGCGCTTTTCGAAGTTTTGAGCGGTTTAAGCAACGACTCGGCATTTTCATCCGCGCTCAAACTTCACTGGATCGCTTCTGCGGAAAACATTAGCTTGGAAGACTTTTTAGATAATATAGCCGACCTTGAAGCGACCCAATCCGCAGGGACTTTTTATATCAGCCAATTTACAAAAAAAGCTCAAAGTTTAATTGAAGCGTTTCAAAGTAAAGGAAAAAAAGCCTAATGAAAATACATTTTATTGGCATTGGCGGCATCGGAATTTCTGGTTTAGCCCAATATATGCACTTTAGAGGGCATACCGTTAGCGGATCCGACATCAAAGACACCATCATCACTCAAAAACTTCGTAAACTTGGCATAGCCGTCACGGTGCCCCACTCCGCCGACGCCATTACAGACCAAGACTTGGTGGTTCATTCCGCGATAATCAGCCCTAACAATCCTGAAATTGTAAAGGCTAAAGCAAAAGGCGTTGAAGTTTTGGCTCGTCGCGAGGCGTTGCTTAAAATCATAGACGATAGAAAAGTGTACGCCGTCGCTGGCGCGCATGGCAAGAGCACCACTACAGCCATTTTAACTTCCATCATGAACGGTTCGGCCATTATTGGCGCCGAGTCCAAGGCGTTTGGCTCAAACGTTCGTTACGATTCGAGCACCGACGTTATGCTTTTTGAAGCGGACGAGAGCGATGGAAGTTTTATAAATTCCAATCCTTATTGCGCGTTAGTCATAAACGCCGAGCCAGAACATATGGAGTATTACGATTACAATTATGAGCTTTTTTATGAGACGTACAAAGCTTTCATAAAATCCGCTCCACTTAAAGTTCTCAACGGCGAAGACCCATTTTTGGCGACTCTAAAAGATGAAGTGGACGCTCTTTGGCTCTATCCGACTACTGAGATACAAGATATAAAGTACGTACTTCTAGACGACGAACCACATACAAGATTCAGACTCAAAGATTTAGGGGCTTTTGACGTTTGGGGCTTTGGAAAACACATAGCTATTGACGCTTCGTTGGCTATTTTAGCGGCCCAAGAGTCCATGGACATTGAAGAGATAAGAAAAAACATTTTAAATTTCAAAGGCATCAAAAAACGTTTTGACATTGTTGGATTTGAAAAAGACCGCGTAATCATTGACGATTACGGCCACCATCCGACAGAAATCAAAGCGACGTTCGAGTCTGTAAAAGAGTACGCGTCCCTTAAAGGTTTTGACCAAATCACAGCCATTTGGCAACCGCATAAATACTCTCGCACCATTGACAATCTTGACGCGTTTATAAAATGTTTTGACGGCGCCGCGCAACTTATCATACTCCCCGTATGGGCGGCGGGCGAGGCGCATCGCGAGATTAATTTTGAAGAAAAATTTAAAGATTACAAACTCACGATAGCCGATAAAATAACGAGAGAGAACAACTGCGTAACGATTGTAAAAGATGGCAAAAATCTTCAAACGATAGACAAAGGGCTCATCATTGGCTTTGGAGCCGGCGACATCACTTACCAAATCAGAGGAATTGAATAATGACATACATATTTGGACTCATAATTTTAGGGCTTTTATTTTTGGCTCTACATCATTTTACGGAGCTTACGCATTCAGAAAAAATAAGCGTCATAACGATTATTCTATCCATCATTGCGATTGCGATCATGTTTAACGAGTACAACAAAGAACAAAACGTAAAGATGCTAGACGTGGTAAAAAGATTCAACCAAAACAAAACAGTCAAATGCGGCGCGGTGGACGTAAACAATAGCGACTATACGTTAAGCGTTGGCACGTATACTTTTATTGGTAAAGAAAACACGCCATTGTATGGCGAAATGATTAGTGCTTCAGATTGCGAGTAGACTCCCACAAAAAATCTAAAATCGAGTTGTTGATAACGCAACTTGATTTGAGAGAACACATAGAACAATTCAAAAGTTTCTTTTCTCGTGAACATGAGCTTTACATTGAAGGCGACCAAGAGCTTCATTTTCGCTATATCAAAGCGCTCGACGCGATAGAGTTCAAGGCTCCGCCAAAAGTTGCCGACTTTTTTGCGATAAAAGGTCATCTCAAAAAACATGGCGTTTTAAACTTTGAACAGATTTTTGAAATAGTCAAAATCGTGAGATACTTTCGCTACTTTCAAAACCGTCAACTTGATGGAATTATTGGCGAGTGGATGAGCAAATTTGTCATAGACCCAAAGTTTACGGAAGTTGAAAAGTACTTCACTCATGATGGAAAGTTTGAAGAGAATCTCGACGAGACGCTTTTCGCTTTAAGCGCGAGAATCAAAGAGCATAAAAACAACATGGGTTCTTCGCTCAAACGCATGATGAGCAACTCCAAGCTTGCCGGCTATCTTGTCGATACGCAAGTGCATTTGCTCAACAACGAAGAGTGTCTTTTGGTTCGCGGCGGATTTAATCATGTGCTAAAAGGCGCCATAATTGGACGAAGCACCGGCGGTTTTTTTTACGTATCTCCCGATAGTATCTTAAAATCAAAAGAGCAGATTCGCTTTATAGAACAAGAGCGCGAGACGATATTTTATAGGTACGCGAAAGAGTTTTCTGAAAAACTTTCAGAGCTTCAAGCTTTTATAAACTTCATCGACAAAGAGTTTACAAAGTTTGACAACTATCAAGCTCGCGTTTTGTTTTCCAAAAGTAAAAATTTGCAACTCGTCAAAAGTAAAAACGACTCCAAAATTTTGCTTCATGATTTTAAACACCCGGCCTTAACCCATGCAAAACCCATAAGCGTCGATTTTTCCAAAAACATTCTTATGATTACCGGGGTAAACGCCGGGGGTAAAACCATGCTTTTGAAGTCCATACTCGCGTCGGCTTTTATGGCCAAGTACGTTATACCTATGAGTTTAAATGAAACGAAGTCTCACGTAGGTTCTTTTAAAAGCGTTTTGGCGATTATAGACGATCCTCAAAACGTCAAAAACGACATTTCCACTTTTGCCGGACGGATGCAAGAGTTTTCAAAAATATTTGAACACAAATCCGCGCTTGTGGGAGTGGACGAGATAGAACTCGGAACGGACAGCGACGAAGCCGCCGCGCTTTTTAAAGTGATACTCGACGATTTGATTAAACGGGGTCAAAAAGTGGTAGTCACCACGCACCACAAACGCCTCGCCGCGCTTATGGCAGACCGCGACGACGTGGAACTTATGGCCGCCATCTACGATGAAGAGCAACGCAGACCGACTTACGAGTTTATGCAAGGCATCATCGGCAAAAGTTACGCTTTTGAGACGGCAAGTCGCTACGGAATAAACAACGCCATCGTAAAAGAGGCAAAAGCCGTTTATGGAGACAACTCCGAAAAACTAAGCTTGCTCATTGAACGCGGTTCGCAACTTGAACGCGAACTCAAACTAAAGCATAAAAAAGTCGACGAAAAATTAGATGAGATAAAACTCAAAGAAATTAGACTTAAAGAGCAAAAAGAGGAACTGTTTCGCGAGTTGAACGAGCAAAAAGCGGTTCTTCAAAGAAGTTACGAAGTGGCCATCGGCGAAGCGAAATCGGCCGCAAAAGCTGGCGATAGTCAGTCCATTCACAGAGCCATGGACAAAGCCAATAAAATTCTGCCCAAAGAGACAAAAGAGCCACTTGCTCGCGACGTTTCTTTTGAAGTTGGAGATAAAGTGAAATATCACTCTCAAAAAGGCGTTATCGTCTCCATGAGAGGGAAAAACGAAGCGACGATAGAAGTTGACGGAATGAGGGTGAGAGTGAAGACTTTATATCTAAAACATACGCAAATCATCCAAGCGAACCCGGTAACCACCGTGAAAGTAAACGTGCAAAAAAGAGCGGGACTCAAATGCGATCTTCATGGAATGAGAGCCGACGAGGCTTGCGACGTCTTAGACGTATTTATAAGCGACGCTCTTATTAACGGTTGGGACGAAGTCATTATTTATCATGGCATAGGCACTGGAAAGCTCTCCTACGCGGTCAAAAATTTCCTTGTCGCGCATCCAAGCGTCAAAAAATTTGAAGACGCGCCTCAACATTTAGGTGGATTCGGAGCCAAAATTGTAACTTTATAAGTTATATTTTGGTAAAATACCAACTAAAATAATTAGTACTGAGGAAATTTGTTAAATGTTTAAAACATTCATTGGTAAATTCACTTTTTTCTTTTGGCTAGTTTTTTTTGTCATAAACATTCCAACGTATATTTTTGGAACCGTTTACTTTAAAAATATTCTAAAAGCCTCAGAACAAGAAAAAATAATGCTAATCGTTGACACCCTCAAACCAATAATAGCGCTTAACCTCTCCTTTAACCAAGAAGAGCAACTCGACGACATCTTGAACACTTTATTGGCTTACGAGAACATCAAAAGAGTAGAGTTGCTCTTTGAAAACAACAAAAAAAATATTTTGAAAGTAAATGGCCAAAATCATTCAAACACCCTATTTGTATACGAAAGCGACATTATAGACACTTTTGACAAAAACGTGATGGCGAAAATAAATTTAGAGTATTCAAGTAAAAACATTAACAATATACAAGCTAAAATTATTGCGATTTTATTCTTTACCTTCATATTTACTCTGATCATTTTCGCCATATTTTATGTTTTCGTGCGATCGAATCTTAACGCTTTACGCAAAATCTCTAACGCGCTGCAAGAGTATTCGGACTCTGAAAACATTACTCCCATAATTTTGCAAAACAAGAGCGAAGAGATAAACACTATCGCAAACGTCGCGAATAAGATGATCGCCAACATAGACCAATACGTTCAAAAACTGCAATCGTTCAACAGCGAACTCTCCAAGCAAGTGCAACAAGAGGTTCGCAAGCAACAAGAACAAGAACAGTTGATGATACATCAGTCGCGTCAAGCAGCCATGGGAGAGATGATCGAGTCCATTGCGCACCAATGGCGACAACCTTTAAACATCATAGGACTCGCGATAGTAAATCTTGAAACGAATCATGCGTTTGGGATACGAGACGACAAAAATTTTGAAGACAAGTTGGAACTCATCACTTTAAACGTGCGCTATATGTCAAATACGATTGACGATTTTCGCAACTTTCTAAATCCAGATAGAGAAATAGTTGAATTTAATCCCCAAAATAGCATTCAAGACGTTTTAAAAATAGTTGACGCGCAACTCAAAAACAACAATATATCTTACGAATTCAATTCTAACGCCATAATCAAAATTAGCGGCGTTGAAAATGAATTCACTCAAGTGCTTTTTATCTTAATAAACAACGCCAAAGACGCGATAAAAACTCTTATAGACATGGATACGATAAAAAAAGGCTCTCTCACCATTAACGTATACGAAAAAGATGAACATGGATTTATTGAAATAATAGACAACGGAGGGGGAATCCCCCAAGAGATATTGGATAAAATATTCGACCCCTATTTTACCACCAAATTCGCCTCTCAGGGAACGGGAATTGGATTGCATATCGCAAAAAATATTGTTGAAACGAGAATGAAAGGCTCTTTAGTCGCGCAAAATATAGAGAAGGGATGCCGCTTTACAATAAAATTACCACTCACGATTTCAAAAGACATGTAGGCCCAACATGATAAAAACGCTATTCGCTTTATTTACGTTGACCTTGCAACTTTTAGCGTCTAATTACGACTGCACCATTATAAACATTGAAGCCAAACTGTTTCCAAAAATCGCCTTGCTTGAAAAGCGTATAGAGGATGACAAGTCAGAATTTCTCAACATCGCCATTTTATCCAGCGACATTGACGCTTATTTCGCCAATAAGTTTAAAAATAGCATTAACGCGCACTATCCAGACGCCATTTCCAACAAAAAAATCATTGTCACAACGGCGATTTTTGACAACAACCTAAAAGAAAAGCCCGACGCCGTGATTGTTCTTTACCACTCTCCCCAAGAGCTAAGACAAATCGCGTCATGGGCGAACAAAAACAAAATAATTAGCTTCGCCTACGATCGGGACTACTTGGAGTATGGTCTTTTAGCCTCCATCTACATAGGAAAATCCATAAAACCTTATTTGAACGGCGCGACCATAAAAAAATATGGATTTGTTTTTGACTCCTATTTGCTACAGCTTTCAAAATTTACTCAACAGGAAAACAGCCAATGAAAAACATAAATTCCGTCGCGATTATCGGGGGAGGAGCTTCTGGACTCATATGCGCCGTCTTTTGCGCCAAAGCTGGTTTAAACGTTGAGATCTTTGAGCAAAATTCCAAATGCGCCAAAAAGATTTTGGTTTCCGGAAACGGTCGTTGCAACGTATCAAACGTCAATTTAAACGCGCATGACTACTTCTCGGAGAACCCTTCATTTGTTGAGCATGCCTTAAAAGAGTTTGGTTTTATGGAGTTTGAAAAGTTTGCGAACTCCATAGGCCTTCTACTCAATACGCTAGAGGATGGAAGAGCGTATCCGCTCAGCAACGAAGCGAAATCCGTCGCTAAACTTTATGAAGAGTACGCGCTTAATCTTGGAGTCGTTGTACATACGGACGCAAAAATCATCGAGATAAAAGAACTTATGAAAAAATACCATAGCGTAGTGGTGGCGACGGGCTCGCGAGCGGCTTCTCATTTGGGAGGAAACAGCGATGGCGAAGAATTTGCCAAAGAGTTTGGACACAATATCATACCCGCCTACCCTAGTCTCGTGCAACTTCATTTAAACTCTCATGTCGC
>CALDOC010000513.1 GCA_937914675.1 uncultured Sulfurimonas sp. | reverse complement strand
TATATAGTAAACTATATAGCATAATGAAAAAGTTGATACATTGTTAGATACGAGACGCTATCTCAGTCAGCTAATCGATGAAGCCTATCGTTTGTCGCAAAAATACGTTTTCATATCGTTTAGCATGTCTTTTTTGTTGGCTTTTTCTCTTGCGTTTATACCCACGTACGCATTGGAACGAGACGGCGTTTACACCATGTTCATATTGCTCTTTGCGGCTGGACTTTGGACGACTGAAGCGATACCGGCTTTTGCCGTATCCTTGTTGATTATCGCCTTGGAAATCGTTCTTTTGGGCTTTCCAAACCTTGATTTTGCCACTCCTTCGGATAATTGGAAAGTTTACTTACAGCCTTGGTCTTCACCTCTCATATTTCTATTTTTAGCCGGTTTCATCATGGCGGCGGCCGCTTCTAAAACAAAGCTCGACCTTTGGTTGGCCAAAACAATACTTTTTTACGTGGGTAGCAAACCTCACAACATAATCACGGGACTCATCGGCATCACTTTTGTACTCTCGATGTTCATCTCAAACACCGCCACGGCCGCTATGATGATGACCATACTTATTCCCATGTCGAGAAACGTCAACGAGTCAAATCCATTTAAAAAGTCAATTTTTTTGGCTGTCGTGGTTGGAGCGAACTTAGGCGGCATGGCTACGATTATCGGAACTCCGCCAAACGCGATCGCCGTTGGGATATTGGGAGAAGAGGCTCCATCGTTCATAGCTTGGATGGTGATGGCTTTGCCTCCCGCTTTGGCGGTTACCTTGATTTTACGGCTTGTCATACTTAAATTATATCCATCAAATGAGCCGTTTATAGATATACAAATGATAAAAGAGGTAGAGCGTTCTGATAATTCGACAAAGGATTTTTCCAAGATTCCCACGGTTCCTAGTTGGAAACAATACGTGACCATGATTATATTTACGTTAACCGTCTTGATGTGGTTAAGCGGTCCTCTTCATCACATACCAACCACCGTCGTCTCTCTGATACCAATCATAGGGTTTACTCTTTTTGGGATAATAGACGCCGATGACATAGCCACTATCAGATGGGACGTCATCATACTAATCATAGGCGGTTTGAGTTTGGGTCTGGCCGTTTCAAAAACGGGACTTGACTTGTGGTTCGCCACGCTTATATCAACCGATGGCTTGTCGATACTTTTAGTCATGTTTATTTTTTCATATTTAATTGTTATCATATCAAATTTTATGAGCAACACCGCCGCCGCAAACATCATGCTTCCCATAGTGATAGCGATCGCGATAACGATAAGCGAGCACTCGACTCAAATGGTCGTGGTTGGAGTCGCGTTAAGCGCTTCTTTCGCTATGAGCTTAGTCGTATCGACCCCACCAAACGCCATCGTATACGCAAGCAATAAAGTGGATTCCAAAGATTTCTTGATTCTTGGAGCCATTACGGCTCTGATCGGCCCAGTTACTGTGATTACATGGCTATACTGCGTTGATAGTATCTTTTCGTAAATTTCCTCCAAAGATTCTCCTCCCTAATTAAGCGAATCTCAAGAAAAAGGCGACGTAATAGAAATGATAATTTTAGATTTTGAGACAAACGCGCAAACAAATCTAATTCGCATAGAATTAATTTAAGCTATAATTTCTCACTTTATTGTGGCAAATTGCTTACAATCGAAACCAACAAAGGACATAAATTGAAACTAGATAAAAGTTTTATAACAAACACAATGGCAATTTTATTAATTGCATCCTCTTTTATGATGGAAGAATTCGCAAGTTTTCTACTTTACACCGGTCTTTTCGCTCTCTCTGGAGCCGTTACAAATCAGTTGGCTATTTTTATGCTTTTCGAAAAAGTTCCTTTTCTTTATGGTTCAGGAGTGATTCCACTTCGTTTTGAAGCTTTTAAGCTTGCTATCAAAAACCTTATGATGAGCGAATTTTTTACCATAAAACAGTTGGAAACCTTTTTTGCGAGTGAAGAGAAAAAAATTAATTTAGAACCAATTATAGAAGAGACGGATTTTTCACCCGCTTTTGACGCTTTGAGTCAAACTGTCATGGAATCCTCTTTTGGTGGAATGCTTGGCATGTTTGGCGGAGCCTCCGCGCTTGATGGTTTAAGAGAACCTTTTTCGCTTAAAATGAAAAAATCTGTAATCGCCATTGTAAACTCTGAAGAGTTCAATGAAACTTTAACAAATCACATGCAAAGTTCATCTTTAAATGAAGATATGATTAAATCCATTGAAAGCGTCATCGACACTAGACTTGGAGAACTCACTCCCGCTCTTGTAAAGGAAATCATTCAAAATTTAATTCGTGAACATCTTGACTGGCTTGTTGTTTGGGGTGGAGTCTTTGGCGGACTTATAGGACTAATTAGCTCGTTTTTACTCTAGAAGTCAGAGCGCCCGCGTAATGTAAAAATCCAAAACTTAACGCTAAAGCGTTTTTTGAGTCGTGGCCGCATATAGGCTATCAAAAAGAGAGCCTTTTATTTATATAAGGCGATTTATAAGGACAATCATGAAAGAAAATCAGACGATAATTAATTATCCAAGCAAAAATAAACAAATCGAAAGTTATAAATATGGAGACGCGTTTGTCACGAAGAGTTTTTACGACGCTAAAGACGCTTACGTTAAGGAATTAATTACCGTAGAAAATGGAGTTAAAGAAGTTAAACATTTTACCGTAAAAGGCGTTTTGTCAAAACTAGAGTATTTTGTAGGGGAAAAGAGGCATGGAGTGGAGACAAGATATTTTATTCCCAAGGATAACAAAAGCGTAAAAAGCGCTAAAACGTATAGCGAAGGCAAGTTGCATGGCGAATGCGTAACCTATAACGACAATGACCAAATTATTAAACAGGAAGTTTACGCGCAAGGAAAACTTGTATTGAAATATTTGCGTGACAATAACGAGATAACAAAAGTTCAAATCGTTGACAAAGAAAGCGTAAATAATCTACCAAAAGCGGAGTTTGAAAAGCTTCAAGACAATATTGAAAAAAAACCAGACTGGTTTGAGCTTGAACTTTTTTAGTTGAGTTCTCAGAAGACGCTAGCGAAACTTTTTTTCGCGGCGTCTTCGACTGGATGAGTCATGAGAAGAGAGGCGGGTTCGTTGAACGCTATAAAAAGCCTAAGTCTTTGAGAATTGATTTCATGCCTTGAGTTATGTTTAGCAACTCTTCATAAAAAATACCCTCCGCTTTATCTTCCACTATCCACTCGTCTATTCTCTTGATGGTTTCAGACTTTTCATTTTCGTTTAAATGATCCGCTTTATCAATGGCTTCTTTAATTTGTTCTAAATGACTGTGATTTTTATGACTACTCATGACGTTCTCCTAATAATTGATATATTTACCCGAGTCAACATCCTTACGGATACTGTCAAGTTTTTCTTGCAGGATATTTACCAAAATTTCTGCGGCTTCTTGATCGTCCGCTTCAGCAACGTCCCAATCCGTGATTTTCATATTAGCCTTAAACAGCAGCTCTAGCTCTTTTTGAATTTCACTTTTTCTACTCGTCAACTCTTTTTGCACTATGCTCATAATAAGCCTCCATTAAATAGTTTGCAACTATTATAGCGCTAAAACTATTTGTTATGAATTTTCACTTATCATTTACAAGGTGAATGAGGAATAAAATACATAACGGTTTCAAAAACGCCTTCCATATAGTGTCTTAGATAGATTTTATAGTCGCTTTGCATACTCAATACTTTTTGAGGTATTTTGTACCAATCCTCAGCCTTATGGTATACGCATATCGCGAGTATTGGCTTGTGCTTTTGTATGGTTTTTTTTGCCCCGTCTATCGCGTCTTGCTCCGCGCCTTCAATGTCAAGTTTTATAAAATCCACTTTTGTTTTTATAACGTTGTCTATGGCGTCCACCTCAACGCTTTGGGTGCCTTTTCCATATATCGTTGAGAAAGATTTTTCTTCATTAAAAAAAAGAGTCTCTTTTTTATTTGAGACTCCAAGCGTCAAAAACTCTATGTTTTCATAATTGTTGAGTTCGCGTTTAGCGATGCGAATATTTTCCGCTATTGGTTCTATAAGGTATATTTTTTTGAAGTCGGGATAGTTTTTTATGATTTGCGTCGCGGTGTCTCCAACGTACCCTCCACCGTCTACAAAGCTTATGTTTTTTATCTTGGGAATGAACTCTTTATCGAAGTATTGACCCTCATGGTCGTTTGTGAAGCCTTCCATAAATTTGTAGTCGAACGTGATTTTAAAATTTAGCACTTTTTCAAAAACGCTTTTGGATTCCATGTCAGCCAACAAGTTATAAACTTTTTCATATTGGTCATGATTGTTTTTAAAATCGTCTTCAAAGTCCATTATGAAAGGAGGGTCGAGCAAATCAAATGAAGAGTATTTGCAAAACGCGAGATAGCTAAAGTTTTTAAAGCCCATTTTGTCGAGTTTACTTTTCACTTCAAGAGGACTGCCCGTCGCGACCCAAAGAATAATGGCGTCTTTATCGACGTCTTCGATGTGTAAAACTTCTTTTTTTCTTGATCTTTGAACGCGAGAAAAGTCGTCGATGATTCCGTCCACCTTTACGAACCTTAGAACGCTCTTGGTAAGTTTGTTGATGCCCAATACGTATTTTTTACTTGAAGTGGATGAGATGAAGAGTTCTACCAGCGCTTTGTCTTTAGTGTTGACGTAATCCAAATTAACTAAGTTGATGACTATTTCTCACTCTCAATATGTTTCAAAATCTCTTGAGTTATCTCTTCTATGCTTTGAGTGGCGTCGATTTTAATCATTTGGATTCCAAGGAGCTTCGTAGCTTCGACAATGGCGTCTTGAATGGCTAAGAGGTATTGGCTTCCTCGAAGTTCGATTCCGTCAAGCTTTTTTTGGGAGAGTCTAAACTCCAGCTCTTCTTTCGTCAACCAAAGCAAGAAGATTTTTTCTGGATAGACTCTATCCGTGGCGAAGTCGTTTAAAGAAATCAACTCTTTTTTATCAATTTCACCTTGAACGAGCGCGTAAGCCACTCCGCTGACGGCGCTTCTATCGGAAATAATCATTTTAGAGGCAATGTTTGGCTTAACGACTTGGGTAATATGTTCAGCGCGATCCGCTAAAAAGAGTAGAAATTCAGCCTTTTTGCTTTTTGCTTTTGCTGATAAAACCATCTCTCTTATCTCTTTTCCTACTTCGGTGGCTCCGGGTTCTTTCGTGATAATCGCGTCAATGAAGTTTGAGCGCAGAGCCAAGATTTGCGTACTCTTTCCAGCCGTGTCTATCCCCTCTATGGCAATGTACATGTGGTCATCCCGCCGATAATGTTTTGCACTTCTTTTGGAAGCAGATGCTCGGTTTTGCCGTTAAATTTTAAAAGATTTCTAACTATGGACGAACTTATGAAGGCGTTTTTGAGTTTTGGCATCAGATAAACCGTTTCTATTTTTTCATCAAGAGAATTGTTCAAGTAGCCTAGTTGTAGTTCATACTCAAAGTCGCTTACGGCTCTTAGACCACGGATGAGTATGCTAGCTCCATGAGTTTTTGCCAATTCCACGGTGAGACTATCATAGCCAACAACGCTTACTCTGTCTAAACCTTCTATTGCGTTGTTTATCATCTCAATTCTTTCTTCAAGCGAAAACATCGGTTTTTTGTCTTGTGAAATCGCAACGGCGATTATAACTTCGTCAAAAAGTCCCAAGGCTCTCTCAATAACGTCAAAATGACCATTGGTGATAGGGTCGAAAGTACCCGGATAAAGCGCTGTTTTTTGCATATTACTCCCATCTCTTGTATAAATTATTTTCTATTCCCAACAAGTCAAACCACTTTCCTATGATGAAGTTTTCCATCTCGTCTAGCGTTTGTTGCTCGGAGTAGTAAGCCATTACGGGGGGAGCGATTACAACTCCTAAAGTGGCTAGTTTATGCATGTTTTCAAGCGCTATGGCGGAAAATGGCATTTCGCGCGGAGCCAAGATAAGTTTCTTGTTTTCTTTAATCATGACCGACGCGCATCTAGTAACTAGGTTGTCCGAAATGCCACAAGCGATTTTTGCCAAAGTGTTCATGCTGCAAGGCGCTATGATCATGGCGTCCACCCCAAAGGACCCCGACGCTATACTTGCTGAAACGTCTTTATTTCTATGCGTCGTCACGTTCATCTCTTTACTTAAAACGATTTTAGAACTCTTTGACATGATGAAGTGCTTCTCTATGGAATCAGGCATTAACTCCAAAGTTTTTAAACCAAGGTTGACGCCACTGGCGCCGCTTGTCGCCACTATTATTTTTCGTCTCACTATTTAACCTCCCCACTTTGTTTTTTTGTTACTTTCACTCTTATTCTAGTTCCATCGCTTTTTTCCACTCTAATGAACTCTCCGTAACATCCGTTGTCTAGCGCTTCGGCTGTAAAAGAGATGGATAAATTAGAACTATCCAACACTACGTTTATGTTTGAACCTCTTTTGACGAGATAGAGTTTTTCTACGTCTCTAGTGGTCAAAATAGCGTCTTTTTGTATGTTGTGTTTACTTTGAACGGTCGCTTTTTTAAGTTCTTGCAAAGGCATCGCGTTAAATTTGTCTAAAATTATACTCTTTTTTATAATGTTTAAAGAAGAGAGTTCAGCATCCTTTTTGATGTCGTTTCGTGCCCGATACACATGTATGAGGGCGTCTATCTTAAAGTCAAAAAACAACTCTTTGTTTGTATCCGATTTAATGAAAACGGTCCCATCTCTCCTTAAATAATTTTTTGATTGCATATGCACGGAGTAGTTTTCGGGCAAAGTTTGAATGTATCCTCTGTAGTTAACCTCAACGCCGTTAATTTTTATGTCCTTGTATATCTTCTCATAGTAAGAGAGAACGTTTTTTTTAATTTTTGATACGTCTATAGGACTTTTCTTGATGAACTTTACGTAATGATGTTTTGAGTCGTACTCTTTAAATCCATGTTTTTTGAGTAGCGCTATTAACTCTTTTGATTTAACTCTTTTTGTATACTTTCCTGTTTGTATAGAGTACAGAGTCGCGTCGTCTTTGACGTTCGACACAATATCGGAAAGTTTTATATCGTCGCTTTTAACGTAATAACTCTCTTGCAAATAGGCGTCAGAGAATAATTTTAAACTAAATAAAATAAAAAATAGAAGATATTTCAACATTCTAGTATCTTGCTAAATTGTAAAATACGTTGTATCTGATAAGGGTTTTTTCTTTAGGTCGAGGGTAGCGACTGTAAGCGTAGCCTATCGTCTCTTTCGTCGTGTCGTCAAGAACGTAATAACCGCTTTTTTCTAAAAATTTGAAGTCCGTCATGTCTCCGTTTGGATGAAGATAAAACTCGATGACGTTACTTTTGTTGACGTTTAGGTCTTGAGACAAATTTACCCGCGCGACGCGAGTTAAAACTTGCTGCGTTATTCTCCTCATGATTTCTTGATTGTCAATAATGTACTCTTGTTGACCTTTGGTCAATTTTCCAAACTCTTCTCCGTATAACTCTTTTATGTTTTGTGAAATGTTTCCACCGGCTGAAGCTTTTTGTTTTGTTATTTCTTTCTCTTTTTCACTCTTGTCTTCATACATCCAAGCCATGGCGTCTTTAGGTTTTGTCTCATTTTCTAGTTTTTTGGTAATGTTTTCATCTGTTTTTTTAGCTAAAAAGGGAATATGTATTTTTTGCGGAGGCAAAGGTTCAATTATTGGTTCAGGTTTAGGTTTAGGTTGTGGCGTCGGCTTGAGTTTTGTTTGGACGCTCTTGTTAAGTTCTGGTTTTTTTATAGGTTTTTTTGGTTCATATTTTAGAGGCGGTTTTTTGATAATTTCTTTGAGTTGCTTGCCTTGTGGCATTGGCGGAGCTATGGGAGTTGGCGCTATTTTTTCTTTAATTTTGCCCGTATCTTTATCTGTTTTAGGCATCTCTTTGAGAGAAATCTTTATTTTTTCTTCTTTTGGCTTTTGACTCTTTGGAATCTCTCGAACGATAGTTCCCAATATCCAAAACAGCGCCAAGAACAATAGATGGATTAAAAGCGCGACAAAAAGAGCAAAAGTAGATCTATTCAAAAATATTCCATTTTATTGTATTTTCAGGGGATTATATCAAATATAGATTAATACAACTTTGCTATAATAATAAAAAATATTGAGGTTATGAATTCATGAATAGAGAAGCGTCTAAAGTCGCATTTGAAGAAGCGCAAAATTTAATCCCAGGCGGAGTTGATTCTCCCGTTAGAGCATTTAAAAGCGTTGGAGGAACTCCAATCTTTATAGCCAGAGGGGAGGGCGCTTACTTGGTTGACATTGATGGAAACAGATACGTTGATTTCGTCCAGAGTTGGGGTCCTCTACTTTTTGGCCATCGTGACGAAACCATAGAAAAAGCCGTCTTGGACGCGGTAAAAAACGGCCTGAGTTTTGGAGCGCCAACTCTCGCGGAAACGGAACTAGCAAAACTAGTGGTTTCATTTTTTGATTCCATTGAAAAAGTTCGTTTCGTTAGCAGTGGAACGGAGGCGGTTATGAGTGCCATTCGTCTCGCTCGCGGTTTTACAAATCGAGACGACATACTTAAGTTTACCGGTTGTTACCATGGCCACAGCGACGCTCTTTTGGTCGAAGCGGGCTCTGGCGCGGCGACTTTTGGACATCCATCAAGCCCTGGCGTTCCGGCCGACTTTACAAAACACACTCTTTTAGCCGAATACAACAACATTCAAAGCGTAAAAGAATGTTTTGCTGATTCTAAAGATATAGCTTGCGTTATCATTGAGCCAATCGCTGGAAACATGGGGCTCGTTCCAGCGGACAAAGAGTTTTTGCATGAACTAAGAAGAATTTGCGATGAAAATGGAACGTTACTTATTTTTGACGAAGTCATGAGCGGCTTTAGAGGCTCTTTGCATGGCGCTGAATCCATTACAGGCGTGACTCCCGACATAGTCACTCTTGGAAAAGTTATCGGTGGCGGCATGCCAGTTGGAGCGTTTGGAGCCCGCAAAGAAATTATGAATATGCTCAGTCCAGATGGTCCAGTCTATCAAGCGGGAACGTTAAGTGGAAATCCAGTCGCCATGGCGGCGGGATACGCGGCGCTTAGTAAACTAAAACAAAACGCGAGAGTAATGACGGTTTTACAAGAGAGAGCGACGAGACTTGTCCATGGCATGCGAAACGCGGCCAAAGAGCAGGGGATAACTATGCAAGTTGACGTGAGAGGAAGCATGTTTGGCTTTTTCTTCAATGAACATGAAGTTAAAAACTTTGCGGACGCTTGCAGGAGCGACACCGGGCTTTTCGCGAAGTTTCATTCCGCCATGTTAGATGAAGGTTTTTACTTTGCTTGTTCGCTTTATGAGACTGGATTTATATCCACGGCTACGACCGATGAGATGATAGAAGCGACCATAGCGGCGAGCGAAAGAGTGTTTAAAGCGATAAAAAGTGGACAATAATACCAAAGAAGAGCATAAACCTAGAATAAAACCAATAATAGAAGCCGCCGATAGTTTATCTCTTGGCATTTCTATGGTTGTCGCTGTTCTTATGGGCGTTGGCATAGGCTGGCTGCTTCGCCGCATGACCGACATAGGTTGGTTGTTCTGGGTTGGAGTCGGCATAGGCGTCGCGGCCGCCATTGTAAACGTTTACAAGGCCTACTCGAAACAATACAAGATGTATGAAGAGTTAGCCAAAGAACCTAGATACGCGATAAAAAAGCAACTCGAAGAGAATGAAGACGACGAGGACTATGGTGAAAAAAGCTATTAGCCTTGTTTTAATAACCGAAGGGATTGTTTTATTGAGTTATCTTTACTCTTTTGAACTTTTTGTAAATATTCAAGTGGCGTATCTTAGTTCGCTGTTTGTAATCTTAGGTTCGGCGTTTGCGTATCAAAAGATGATAAACGCTCAAATTTCATCTGATGTTTATGAAGATAAAAGAGATTTGCTAGATGAGATTGAAGATCCTCATGAACTGTACGACGATGAGACTATTAATAACTCTCCGGTTGAAGAACTCGACTTGAGGGAGATAGTAAAAGAAGAAAAAGCGAAAATAAAAACTTTTAGCATGAAAAGCGTGAAGCATGGAGTAAGAGGCGGCGTCTCCATTTTTAGAATCGTGCCATACGTTTTTTTGGTTTTAGGTTTCATTGCGTTAAAAAACAATGACGTTCTAAATATCGCTATCTATTTGCCATCGCTCTTAATCGGTATAGTTGTTGGTTCCATTGGTTCAAAAGGCTTTGCGCCTAAGATGTGATCATTGGAATGTTAATGGTGAAGTCGCTTTTTATGTCTACGTAAAAGTCGCTATGTTCGACTAATACTTTTAGTTCATTTCTTTGTTTGTCGTTTATATTATCCGCACTCACGGTAATGGAAAATATGCTATATTTTTTATCTTCAAATTTTATATGCTCGCCAATTCTGTAATAGACCTCAGTGGTGATTTGATCGTTATCTTGAAGACAAGAATATATTTTATTTAAAACTTTAATAAGCTTATTGGAATTAATTATAATCTCTGGAATAGTGGGGTCATAATTCTTAACGTATTTAATATCTGAAGTCATGGAGTTTGTCGCTATGCATAAATCGACTATGGCAAAAATATTTGTTAGCTCGCCATCTGATTTAGGCTTGTTCAGCTTAAAAGTTGGGGCTTGATAGAGTTTAACTCCTATTTTATCTTCATTCTCATAACCGATGGTAAGTCCAAAAAATTTATAGCGACCAAACTCTAAATTTACAAACGTCGTTTTAAAACCAAAAGTGACGCTTGCGTAAGCCTTTGCAAGAGCAAAGAGCTCTTTAGGCGTAGCCACGCCTAGTAAAAATTGCGCTTCTGAATTTAAAGATAGCACTTTTCCATTGATATTAAACACCACAAAGGGGTTGTAATCGTATTCTATCCATTGTTCTTCGAAAGTCATATTTGTTTTTACTCTTCTATGTAGTTCTTAAGTTTACGACCAACTTTAGGGTGTTTTAGCTTTTTTATCGCGCTTGATTCAATTTGACGAACGCGTTCACGGGTTACATTGAGCTCTTTGCCTATTTCTTCTAGGGTTCTGTCGCTTTCGTCGTCCATTATTCCAAAGCGAAGCTTAATAACGGCTCTTTCTCTTTCGTTTAGTTGCTCTAAAACACTCTCAATTTGAACTCTTAAATCATCTTTTAGTATCGCGTCAGACGGAGAAAGAGATGATTTGTCTTCGATAAAGTCACCAAAACGTCCATCGTCTTCACTACCAATCGGGGCTTCAAGCGAGATAGGCTCTTTAGTTATTTTTATTACGTTTTTAACCTTTTCAACCGAAAGGCCAACTTCTAACGCGATTGTTTCAACATCTGGCTCTTTACCGTTTTCTTGCAAGTGTTTACGCATAATTTTGTTAATGCGATTGATTGTTTCAATCATGTGAATTGGTATGCGAATTGTTCTCGCTTGGTCGGCGATAGCTCTTGAAATCGCTTGACGAATCCACCACGTGGCGTACGTTGAAAATTTATAGCCTTTTTTATACTCAAACTTGTCAACGGCTTTCATAAGACCAATGTTTCCCTCTTGAATTAAATCAAGGAAAGGAAGTCCACGGTTAGTGTATCGTTTCGCTATGGAGACAACGAGACGAAGATTTGATTTCGCCATTTTGGTTTTTGAAATTTCAGATATGTTTTTACCGCGTTTGATTTGCTCTAAAATGTCGGCTAGTTTTTCAGGTTCCATGTCAAAACTATTTTTTGAAGCTTCTTTTGTTTGCACTAACTTTTTGATTTCCATATACGTAGAGACCATAGTCGCTTCGGGAACCATGCTCGAAATGTCTTCTTTGTTTAATTCTTGAATTTTATTTACCAAAACTTTATGATTTGCTTTTAGAGTCGCGTTAAAAAGAGGTAATTTATACTCAAGGCGTTTAAGTTCTTTATCGTAACCATCGTCGCTTTTAAGCGCTGTTTCCATAGCTTTTACTAATTCATTGATTAGTTTAGACGTAGGTCCAAGGTCTAAAAGTTTTTCTTTTAAAACCGCTTTTTTAAACGTAACGTTTAGATAATAGTGAATCAATTCTTCAGTGTACTCATTATCGAGTTCTTCCGGCATGCTCTCCGCTAATTTAATCCACTCTTTTTTTGCTTTTTCAAGAGCTTTGAAACTAATTGAAACTTTTTCAACTCTTGTTTTGTCTTTAGCCGTAAGGACTTTTTCCACTACTTCTTCTTCATCTTCATTGGAGTCGTTGGAATCATCTCCATTGTCATCTTTTTCATCTTCTTTTTCATCTTCAAAACTTTTAAAAAGTTCTTTTACTCGGCGTTCTCTGTTTATGAGAGGCTCTTTATAGTCCAAAATAAACTCTATAAGATATGGCACTGAACAGATTGCGTCTATTATGATGCTCTCTCCACCTTCTATTTTTTTGCTTATTTCTATCTCTTCTTCTTTTGTAAGAAGAGGAATTTGTCCCATTTCACGAAGATACATACGCACTGGAGAATCTGAACGCGACCACTCTAGTAGCTCATGTTCTTTTAAAATGTCAAATGAATCCGATTCATTGTTTTCGAGCATTTTCCTCTGAGCGCTGCGTCTCGCCTCAGCTTCTTTGTCATTCATTCGTTTTGCATGTTCTGAAGAGGTGTATATGCAAGTTTTATGTTTCATTACTAATTTAAATATATTTTTGGTCTGCGCGGAGGTTGGTTGTTTTTCAAAAAGTTCTAGTATTGATTCATAAGTCAAACAATTTTTTACTTTATTCTCGATAAATAGGGTTTCTATAGCTTTGTTGAGTTCTTTGGCTGTCATATCGGAGTATGCTCCATGAGTTAAGGTTTTAAGAAGGTGGATTATACCCAAATATTTTTAAGTCATCCTGATTGTAAAAAGAAATTCAGCGTATATAAAGCGATAGAATTGTAGTATTTATGAAAAATCGGTATAAATATGAAAAAAATAATATTAAGTTTAGTTACTCTTTTTAATGTTTCCACACTCACTGCTGAAGATAATATTAAAAAAGTTGGTGATATCTTTCAAATGCTTATTCCTGCGACCGCTTACGCTACAACGTTGTACGTTGATGACGTAGAAGGTCAACATCAGTTTTATAAATCATACGCTACGACAATGGGCGCAACTTTTATTCTGAAGTATACAGTTAATGAGAAAAGACCAGATAGTTCAAGCACAGACTCTTTTCCATCAGGGCATACGTCAAGGGCGTTCGCTGGAGCTAGTTTTATTCATATGCGTTATGGATTTGAATATGCTTGGCCAGCTTATCTAGGAGCCATATTTACTGGATATAGTAGACTTGAAGCAAAGGCTCATCATCCTATAGACGTTATTGCGGGAGCTTTGTTAGGAACAATTTCAAGTTTTTACTTTGCGTCTTCATATAAAAAAATTACTTTTACAGCTAATTTAGAAAATGATTACAAAGGTTTGACTTTAAATTATAAATTTTAAAGTTATGGCTAAAGCAAATTTGGAACACTCTTTGCTTTATAAGTATTTAACTAATGTTAAGGGAAATTCATGCAAACAGGTTATTACAGTTCAGCGGCGGGAATGGTTACTCAGTTTAATCGTCTTGACGCTATCGCAAATAATTTGGCGAATGTTAACACTGCTGGATTTAAAGAGGATAATTTAGTTATAGGCGACTTTATGCGCGTTTATAAAGAAGCTAGAGATGAGTTAAACCTTGATAATAACACGAAAGAGAGTGCGCAATTTTTAAACAGAACAATGACTCGAGCGCCACAAGTCGTTGACGCTTACACGGACCATTCCGTTGGAACCATGCAACAGAGTTCAAATACTTTAGATTTTGCTCTTTCTCGAGAAGGACTTTTCTTTGCCGTTAAAACTCCAGCTGGAGTAAGGTTGACGCGAGACGGCTCTTTTACGACTAATGACGAGGGAAAGCTTATTACTAAAGCGGGCTATGAAGTCTTACCGGATGATTATTTTAAAACGGGCAAAGGCATAACCTTAAATATTCAAGATAGCGTCATTAACGTAGATAAAAATGGTCAAATAAATACCACTTTGCCAAATAGTTCGAAGTTTACTCAACTTGAGAGCTTGTTTATCGCGCAACCGGAAAACATTCGTTTACTCAAAAAAGAGGGCGATAATTTATATAGTTTTGAAGACGTCGAGAAACTTGCAAGCGTTCAAGGCAGTGGAGCCGTAGAACAAGGTTTTGTTGAAAAGAGTAACGTTAACGCCGTTAAAATGATGACGCAAATGATTGAGACGAATCGTTTGGTTGGGATGTATCAAAAAGCCATGAGCACGCAGATGGATGATATGAATAGAGACGCGATTG
>CALDOC010000512.1 GCA_937914675.1 uncultured Sulfurimonas sp. | reverse complement strand
TTAGTTTAAAATAGTAGTAATAATTTCCATTCTTATCCCAGTACTCGGGAGTTGTCGCGTTGCTTAGATAGTTATATTCCAGCGTGCCCGGTTCATCCCTCGTCGCTTGGGCGTTTTCCCATGCCCAGTCTATTTTTAAGTTGTCAAAATATCCATCGGTTGAATTTGAAAAAGCGATTTCATTGCTGCCTATAAGTTGATTCGTAGTGACGTTTTTCGTTGAATATTCATAGTAGGTTTTATCTCTTACGTCCTCTCCAGCTCCATAATTTATTTTTGATTGGACGGTTCGATCGTCATTATTGGAAGTCGTAAAATAGGAGTATTTGATTTTATTCTTTTTGTAATACTCCATGCCAACGTTAAGCGTTCCCGCCGTTTGCTCGCTCAAAGTAGTTTCTTGCGTTTGAATGTTGGCGGCATGATAAGGAGTGGTCGCGCCATTGGAAAGTACGTATTTGTCGTTCACGATATCATAGCCATCAGCCGAGTTTTTATAGCTAAAAGTGGCCGCCGCGCCTAAAGTGAAGTTATCGGACAAAACGAAACTTTTAGCGCCGGAGAGTTCAAATTTCACGCCGGGTTGCAAAGTAGTCTTTGCATGATTTAGCGTTCTATACTCTACAACGTTTTGCGTCTGTTTCGCCAATTGTGAAAAATTATGTCCCGCGTTGGTAACACTGGCGGGTAGAGGTTTGGAGTTGTCCGAATTTGTCGTTACGCTTTTACCCGTAGAGTCATTGGCGATTAGTTCTAATCCTAGTTTTACGTAACCATCATCGTCTTTTGGAATGTCTTTGCTCTTTATAAGAACCGTTCCACCGCCAAACGACGCTGGAATGTCTCCTGTGTAGGACTTTTGAATGGTGATGCTCTCTACGACGGAGGTTGGAAATATGTCAAGAGGGACGACCCTTTTCGTAGGCTCTGGCGATGGAATATGAAGTCCGTTGAGCATGACGGTTGAGTATCTGTCTCCCAAACCTCTGACGTAAACGTATTTTCCACCAACGATGGTGACGCCGCTTACTCGTTTAAGCGCGGACGCGACGCTGCTGTCGCCACTTTTGCCAAACTGTTCGCTTCCGAGGACGTCGCCAACGGCGTCATTGTTTTTTTGCTCGGCAATGACGGCGGCGACGCTTCCTTCAATATGAGGAGCCAAAACAACAAACTCGTCTAACTCCATGGCGACGGGCGAGAGTTCAAGAGTTTTTGAGATGGCCTCTTTTGCGATAATGGTCACTTTTATGGTTTGAGCGCTAAAGTCCGAGTGAATAATGGACAACGTTTGCTCACCCTCAGGCAAGGTTAAATCCACGAAACCGTTTTTATCAGATGAAGCTTCCGCGTTAAGACCTTTTACGTAAATGGTCGCTTTGGCTATTTTCTTTTTGTCTTGCGAAGAGAACAGCGTCAGCAAGAGAGAGCCAGTTTGGACTTTTGCCAATTGAACAACGCTTGGCGCGTTCGTCTCAGTGGGCGCTTCGGCGTCTATAAACGCCAAGCCGTTGTCCGCTTTTAAGGATACGATGATTTGAGACTCTTCTCCACTTTTGACGGCGACGTTTTTTCTGACAAACGCTTGAGCTATTCCATTGTCTCGTGAAATGAGTTGTATTTGGTAGTCGCCAGTCGCCATTTTAGAGTAGAAGTACCCATCTTCGTCGGTTTTTGCGTTTATTGGCGTCGTTTTGTCAAGCGTTGTTTTCGAGTCGTTTTTCAGCACTTTGTAAATGACGAAGTTTTGATTCATAAGAGGTCTTCCATCTTTTATGACGACTAAAGAAATATCTCCAAACTCCGCCGAGTAGAGAGACGCCATAAGTAGCAGCGTTAGGTATATAAATCTCATAACGCGCACTCCCAGTGATTGTTTTTGCATTTGCTCATGTTTTTCCTAAGCTCGATGGCTTTTTCAAATAGTTTGGCGTCCGTTATTTTTTTGAGATGCGTTTCGCAGTCGTCAAATTCGCCAAGCGCATAGTAGGAGTAGGCGAGGGCGTAAACTATGTTTTGATCTTCTAAAAGACCGTTTCTTTGCAAGGCGCTTTGAGACGAAGCCACTTTTTCGTAGTTTCCAAACTCCAGATATATGGCGACTTTTTGTTTGTACTTATCTTTGGCGTTTAAAATTTGGGTGCTTTTATAGAGAGCTTGAACGTATTTTTTCGCGCGTCTAAACATTTCAGTGGAATCTTTTGTATATTTCGAGTCTTGAAGCGACGCTTTGTCAAACAAATCCGCGGCGGATTGAATCATATCTTTATCCATGTAAAGGTTGGCGAGCAGAACCGTGATGGTGGCGTTTTTAGGATAGAGAAGATGAGCGTTTTGCGCAAGTTGAATCGCTTTGGTCGTTTGTTTCGATTTTCTTAAAGCGTTTATGAACGATACGTTGATTTGCTCATTCGCCTTGGCGTTTGCCATATAAACGTCAGCGTCTTCAACGGCGCTTTGATAGAGTCCAAGCGTTACCAAATAGGTAAATCTTTGTCTATAAGCCTCATAATGTTGTGGATGAAGCTTGATTAAAAGAGCGAGCATGCCAAGGGCGTTGTCGTCATCTTTGAGTCTGTGGTACGCTTCGGCCTTTAACGCCATAAGTTTTGGAGTCTTCTTAAGCAGTTCTGGAGCGTTGTCCAAAGCGTTGATTACGTTTTTGTACTCTTGGAGCTTAAAGCTATTTTGAGCGACGTAAACGTAAATACTTTTTTGAGTCTGTCCATTTTCTATGGCCTTGTAAAAGTTTACGTTTGACTCGCCGTATTGAAGCAGTTTTGACTTGACAAGCCCTTGTAGAGTAAAGTATTGCGCTTTATCCAAGTTCTTGTCTTGTAAATCTACGTTTTTAAGCGCGTCGTTTGCGCGAGAGTAATAAGCATCTTTCACAAGTATGGTCGCAAGCGCGACGTAATCAACGTCGTCATTTGATTTTTTATCGCTTGCGAACGTTGATAAAGACAAGAATAGCGTTAGTAGCGTTGTTAAAAATATTTTCATTATTTATCTCTTATTGAAAATCAAATCTGATTTTTTGTTTGGCCCAAACTTTGACGGCTTTGCCTTTGTATTCGCCTGGCGTAAATATCCACGATTTGACGCCCTGCGTCGCAACTTCATCAAAAACGCCCTCAGGTTCACTCTCTAAAACTTTCACTTTGACGACGTTTCCATTTTCATCAATAAGCAAATTTAGAAGCACATAGCCTTTGATAGACATTTTTTTGGCTTTTTTAGGGTATTCCATGGCGCTTCTTTGTGAAGGCAAGGGAGCCTTGTCTATGCTGCTTTCACTCATGACGACGTCTTTGTTGGCGTCGCCAAGCAAGCTCTCGTCCATGTTCATGTCATCGTTCATAAAAGAGTCCAGCCCCGTGTCAAAGCCACTTAACGTGGAAGATAGATTCGGAGTGGGCGCGCTTTTATGAGATTTGGGTTTTGACTCTTTTTTAGGTTTTTCTTTAGGTCTGGGTTTTTGTTTTACCACTTTTTGAACTTCAAAACTCATGGAGCTAGCCTCTTTTTTTTGATGAGGCGACATACCGTCTTCGTTCATGTAGATTACAACGATAAAAACAAAGAATAGACCAAAGATAGACCAAAGTAAAGCTTTAAAATGAGTCAATACTGAACTTTTGCTCTTCACGATCAACCCACTTCTTTTTTAGTCGCGACCGCCACGTCTTTAGCTCCGGACAATCTACATTGATCAACTAGCTCTATAAGTTTTTCAACGGGAATAGTCTCGTCTGTAATGACTAAAATCGATTTTTCGGTAGAAGCTCTTAGAATCTCTCTGAGTTGACCTTGCACCGCCCATAGTTTGACGGGTTGCGCGTTTATGTACACTTGGGCTTGATTGTCAATATACACTCTTATAACCTTACTTGAAGCGCGGCTAGCGGACGAGGCTCCAGGGCGTTCCAAGTCTAGCTTCATGTCTTTTGTAAAGGTTGAACTAACCATAAAAAAGATGAGAAGAATAAAAACCATGTCTATCAGCGGCGACATGTCCACTTCGCTAATTTCATTCTTTTTTCGTCTAAATCGCATTTAAATCTCCTTCGCTACATAATATATCTTTAATTTGTTCCAAATCCATTTCCATGTTCGCGGATTTTTTATCTAAAATTCTTCCGATGACCAAACCGGGAACCGCGACGACGAGACCGAGTTGAGTCGTGAAGAGCGCCTGAGATATTCCGCCGGCGATTCCGCCGCTTTGAGAAAATAGACTCATCGACGCCAAGGAGTCAAAAGTCTCAATCATTCCTATCACGGTGCCTAAAAGACCTATGAGCGGAGCTACGACCACAATTGTTTTTATGAGTTGAGAGTATTTTTTTAAAGCTTGTTCATAAGAATAAAAAGCGTCGTTTAAATGCCTTCTCACCAACGTTTTATCTTTCGTTTCTTGCAACGCTTGGAGTCCATCCACGACGGCGGAGTCTATGAAACCTCTAGCTTGCGTTCTTTTGTTGGAGGCAAATTTTCGTATAAGCACTCGAACGCTTTTTTGAGTTCCTCTTTGCACGGTGTGGTATCTAAATCCCAGCCCATACCATAAAACTATTACAAGCGCGAACAGTGGCCACATGACCAAGCCTCCACTGTTCATGTAGACCATAAACTGATTAAACAGCGTAATTAGCGAGTCCATTATTTTTGCTTGTTGTACTCATTTACGATGTGTAAAGCTGAGTGTTCCATGTTGTCTTTTATGCTTTCAGCCCAACTGTTGAGCAAATTGCCGCCAAGTAAAAGAGGGATGGCTACGATTAAACCAAGTTCGGTTGTAACTAGAGCTATGGAAATGCCGCCAGAGAGAAGCTTGGGGTCGCCCGTGCCAAATTCGGTAATGACGTCAAAAGTGGCGATCATCCCAGTGACCGTTCCCAAGAGACCAAGAAGAGGGGCGACGGCCGCGATTACCAAAATGATTGAGCTCAATTTGTCAAGTCGCGTGCTTTCATGCATGATGGATTCGGAAACGATGTCTTCAATGTGCTCTCTGTCTCTTTCTATGTTGCGAACGGTGGATTTGAGGACTCTCGCGTTTGAACCTTTTTGCGCTTTTAAATAATCTAAAGTCTTTTCAACGCCTTTTTCTATAAGATTGTTTAGCGTATCGGTTCGAAGTTTATCCGAGCCGCTGTTTATCATGAGAAACAACACTCTCAGTAGTAAAAAGAGTAAACCGACGCCGCCAAGCGCGACGATGACCCAACCAATCATTCCAGCGGAATCTATGATGGTTAAAACCGTTTTTTCCTCTTTGTCGGCTATCTCTTGATTCGCGTTTTCATAAATGAATATATTGAGCTGGTCAAATTTTGAATTTTTTGCTAAAGATTGCGCTGTGCTCGAAGCGCTTATATCGGCGTAAATTTTGAACTTGTCGTCTCCAGCTGGAACTAAAGCTCCCGATATTGAGTCGGATACGCCATACGTCGCGATATTTCCAACTTTAATGAGTTTGCCCTTTTTAGACGAACCGTCCAGTAAATAAAATGAGCCGTCTTCTATGCGCACCGATGACAATTTTTTTGTAAGCTCTAAAGTTTTTGCGTAAATTTCTGTAATTGTTTGAGGATAATTACGTTCATCAATCGCTATGTCGACAGAGTACTGTTTTAGCGACGCTTGACCTTGTAGCGACACCGCTTGAAGAAGAGAAGCGTCGTCTTTCGTATTTTCTAGGTTTTGTTGAGATTGATAGAGTTCATCACTCAGTTTTTGACTCAAAGATTCTTTTTCTAAAACTTTTTGCTGTAATTTTTCAAGCTCGTTTTTGGTCGCTTCAAGTTTACTGGCGTTTGAGTTTTGTATTTGAGAGACTCTTGATTTGAGCGACTCTTTTTGCGCTTTTAAAAACGCGAACTCTTTCGCGTAAGCGTTTTCAAGTTCCGTTGAGGCGAAAAGGCCGATGGAGATGAGTAAAAGTAGTAGTATGATTTTTTTCATTATTTCGCCTCACTTAGCACTAGCGCGTTTGGTAGCGTAAAGTAGCCAGTTCTTATCTGTTTTTTAAACGCGTCAAATAGGTTTAAAATTTGAGTCTGTTTTTCTTGATTTAACTCTTCTTTATAGCTCCAAACGCCATTGCTGTTCGTCGCGTAACCCACGTTGTCGCTTGGAGATTTAAAAAACATCATGGCGGTTCCAAGACGAGCGACTTCAACCAATTTGTTTTTGCCATTTAGTTCAATGGTTTGTTTAAAAATACCGTTTTCTTTTGTCATTCGCATCTCATCGGCGTAAGCGTTGTAAACGATCGATAGCGCCTTTTGTGGAGTTATGGTTCCCGCGTTGAGTTGGTTTTGTACGGTGGTCACAGCTTCTATTCTGTCGTTTGTTTTAAACGGAAGAGACGTTTTTATGTAAAGGATAAGATTTTCTATCGCTTTGTTTACAATAGGCGTTAAGTTTTGAGAATTGACGCTAGAATTTTTCACGGCTATTTTTATTTGCGTAAGCTCTTTTTCTATCTGTTTGATTTTCAGTTCTTCACGAGAAACCATGGCTTCTAGCTCTATTTTTTGCATCGTGAGCGATTTCATATTTGCTTTGTAAGAATCTTTTTCGTCACTAATTCGCGTGTCGAGTTGTTCCACTTGAGAACGAAGTTTCATTAAAGATTCTGCCATATTCTCAGAGTTTGCGAGTAAAGCGGTAGTTGTCAACGCCATGCTTAGCGCAATACTAATAGTTTTTTTAGACATGGACTCCCCATATAATTTAAGATGTGAAATTATAGAAAAGCGCAGTTACTTAATCATTACTTTTTGGTAACTATTTGGTGACAGTTATGTAATTGAGGGAGTTGAAAGAGATTTAAGAGAAGTATAGACCAAGAAGAATCTTGGTCTAGGGGGAATTGATTATTTTGTTTTGTCTTCTAAAGGATCGTTTGTGCCAGCTTTTCCTTTCCAGATATTCGCTTCATTTACTCCAGGAATAGTATTTTTATCTAAGGCGTATGAACCAGCGGAACCCATATGAAGGGCTGTATGTCCAGCGACTAAAGTCCAATCACTAAACGCGGTAGTCAAATTGTCATCATTTTTATTGTTAATTTTCGCATAAGCGTTGTCGGCGGTTAAAGCGTGATTTGAGTTATAAAATTCAACGGCTCCATCTACATGCATCGCTCCTGTATTAACAACGTCGGCGCCTCTATAGTATACGGCTGAACCAATTTCGACGTTATCGCTGATAAATTTAACGTTTTCAAGAATAACGCCTGCGTCAAATTTCATAGAAACGTCGGCGCCTTTGACGTAAGCCGTCATGTTTATGATGTGAACTTGAGTGGCGTTGGTATCATCGGTTGTGATTGTGTCACCGTCGTTTCCAGTTTCCATGGCGGCTGAATCGTGGTTGTTGTAGCTATCGAGTTTCACTTGTTGCACAAGTACGTTTTCCCAAGTTCCACGGTAACCTAAGTCGGTGTCCACAGAGTCGTCGGAACCATTGTAAAGATAAACGTTTTTTAAGTTAACCGTTCCACCCCAAATTTCGATAGCGTCATCGGCTCCACCAATAATCGCGATATTTTCAATTTTAGTTCCAGAACCAACGCCAGCGAGTGAAAGACCGTTCAACTCTTTATCCAAGGATACTTTAAAACCGGTGTGTTTAATGGCGACGTACTCTAAATCACCAGAAGAATCCCCATCATGCGCATGGTCTGCGCTACCAAAATTAATCGTAGGATCAGCTTCGTATACGTTGTTGCTATAGTGAGTATACGCGTTTCCCGCTAAAATAAGTCCACCCCACTCGCCTTGAGAGTTGTCTGATGACAAACCGTCTACGTCTTTTTTAGAGGTGAAGGTAATTGGTTTGTCTAAAGTTCCAATTGCGTTGAGTTTTGAACCAGCCGCGATAGCTAAAAATGAAGCGGGCGTATTACCCGCGATGGTAGTTCCAGCGTCAATCGTAAGAGTGGCGTTATTGCTAACGATAACTTTACCATCAAGCAACCATACTTTATCCGAAGTAAGGTGCATATCCGTAGTGATGCTTGCAGGTAGCGTCGTATCTGTTGAAGGAGTGTTGTTAGTCGTTGTATCCGTTGGAAGAGGAGTATTGTCAGTCGTTACGCCCGCATCGGTTGAACTACTACCGCAACCAGTAAAACCGATTGCCACTGCCGTTACTAAACTAAGAGTTGTTTTTTTGAAATTGTTCATTTAAGAATCTCCGTAAAATTTATTTTGATAGAATTATATACGCTCTATATTTCACAAATATAACATCTTGGTGACAATATGGCGACGATGAAGTTATATAAATATTTAGTATATTGTTGTTATAATTATTATAAATTTTACACAGGTGGTTATAAATGTCAAGAACTCCATACCCTGACAATTTTGATGAATTAAAAGCGGAAGTTCGTTCCGCTGGATTGTTAGAACGCGTTCCCGTTCGTGGAAGCGTAGAAATGATAGCCGTCTTATTGAGTATGGCTTTGGTTTTTTACATAACGGCAAATTGGAATGAACTCGGGCTAGGCGGAGTTTGGTCCGCTCTCGGGCTGGGTCTGTTTATGACGCTTATTTTTACTCGCGCGGTGTTCGTTTCTCATGACGTCCTTCATTTACAATACTTTAAAAACAAATCGCTCTCTTTTAAACTAAGTTATCCATTTTCAGCTTTGATTTTAAGCAACTCGTCGTCATGGTGGGATTTTAAACATAACGTCAATCACCATACATGGTGTAACGTAGTGGACAAAGACGTGGACATTTTGGCGCTTGACGGCGCTTTCACTCCCAACAACAAAGGCAATAGTTCTTTTCTTAAAAAGTATAAACATGTCGTTTTTTGGGGCGCGATGTTTTTTATGTATGGCGCCTTCATCGCGCAGTCTTACAACTTCGCGATAAAGCGCAAATTATGGGCCGAGTTGACTTTAATGCTTACTCATTGGCCTTTGATTTGGGGGTCGATATTTTACTTTCTTCCGACTAGCGAGGCCACTATTGTTTTTTTGACTCTTAACTTTACGCTCTCCCCTTGGCTCGCTTTCGGTTTTATCACCAACCATTTGGGCTGTGAAGTTTTTGACTTGGAAGAGGGAAAAAAGCTTTCGTGGATGGAAATGCAGATGAGAGGGAGTCGTTCACTTACGGGCGGAGCGTTTGTGCATTGGTTTTATGGGGGTTTAAACACTCAGATAGAACATCATTTGTTTCCAAAAGCTCCGCGTTTCAACCTTTTAAAGGTTCAGGAGATGACTAGAAATTTTGCGAATAAATACAATATCAAGTACTTTGAAACAACTCCGTTACAGGCGTACGTTCAAATAAACGACGCCTTAAAAGAGTACTAGGAAGATAGGGGTTTAGACCCCATCAACGCGAAGCACTTTCGTTTTTCCAACCATCAAATCAACGGTCATTAAAATTCTTTTAAACACGCTCTCTTGTCTGTATTCGAGGTTGTGTTTTTTACATATCTCTTTTACTATGGGTTGCATTTTTTGGTAAAAACTATGTGGCATGTTTGGAAAGAGGTGGTGCTCTATTTGGTAGTTTAAAAAGCCATGCCCAAAATCTATGAGATCGCTTCCCGTGTTGTAGTTCACGCTTCCCATGATCTGTCTCAAGTAGTACTCGCCTTGCGTTTTGTGCGGCGTGGAAAACTGGTAAATGTCTTCCGCCGAATGGTTGGGGACTATCACTAAAAACGAGTGAAGATTTGCGAAGACTTCAGCAGTGACTAACAATATGAAAACGTTGAGTACCGCTTGCGCTCCAAGCGGGAAAAATAACAATGGCAAAAAAACAAACTGAAAAAGGCCGTAAGGCAGTATGTAGTTTTTCCAAAGTTCAAACCCATTTTTTGTCAATGGCGAGATGTCGTAATGAGTTATGTCCGGCTCTTTTCTGGCTTGACGCTCTTTGTTTTCTAAAATTCTGAGCGTGTTTGGCGCGTAATACGCTAGTTTCCAAATCGCGGCGAAAATATAAACCACCGAATATTTAAAGAACATTGGAATTTTCTTTTTGTGCAACCATTCAAGGTTCTTCTCCACGTTGTCGGGATCGTCAAGCTCGCCTAAATGGTAGTGATGCATGATGTTATGCTCAAAAGCCCAGGCGTCGGGTTTGATCCAATCCAACCAATCTATCCATCTTCGATTGCCTTTGGCGTAGCCGGCTTTCGTGTATCTCAATGGAATGTTTGGGACTTTGTCGTAAGCGCCATGCAAGAT
Source organism: uncultured Sulfurimonas sp. (assembly GCA_937914675.1). Lineage (GTDB taxonomy): Bacteria > Campylobacterota > Campylobacteria > Campylobacterales > Sulfurimonadaceae > Sulfurimonas. The sequence goes on along the minus strand of CALDOC010000512.1, from coordinate 4,140 downwards.
GGGGTGCGTCACGTTCGCCCATCTCGCCACGTTTCCGGTGCTTATAAGTATCGCCGCCACTATGCCAATCGCCCAGAACGCGAAAGGAGCGATGCCCGTTTGCGTCGCGCTTAAAATTGAAATGGCGATAATGAGAGCAAATCCCAAAAGAGTGGAAGCTCTTCCCCAAAGTTCTAGTTTTCGCAAGTGTTTAAAATCTTCCTGCGTCGTCGCTCCGATGCTTTTTTTGATAGCGTCTATGTCTTTTTGCAGTTGGGCTTGATTAACGTCCGTGTAGTTCGCGTAGTTTGGCACATTTATTCCTGAATAATATTTAATGGACGAAATTATATATAAAAAAACTTAGAGTTAATACTACATAAATGCCATTTTAGGTAAAATGGCGGCAATTATCAAACTATGGAGATGTTTATGGACGCAGCCAAATATATTTGGATGAATGGAAAATTTGTGGCTTGGGAAGACGCGAAGGTGCATGTGTTAACTCACACAATTCACTATGGAAATGGTGTTATAGAAGGAACAAAGGCCTATAAAACTGAAAAAGGTTATGCGATATTTCGTTTAAACGATCATACTAAAAGGCTTCTTGAGTCTGCAAAAATGACTATGATAAACGTCCCTTATAGCATTGAAGAGTTAAACGCGGCGCAGATTGAACTAGTCCGAAAAAACGAATTTACAGGCGATAACGTTTACATTCGTCCTTTTTCGTTTTTAGGTTATGGAGTTATGGGAATTTATCATAAACACGTTCCAGTAGAGACGGTGGTCGCCGCTTGGGAGTGGGGCGCTTATCTTGGCGAAGAGGGTATGAGAAAAGGAATTAAACTTAAGATAGTCTCCATGACTCGTCCGTCGAACACTTCAAACATGGGAAAAGCCAAAGCCACGGCAAACTATTTAAACTCTCAAATGGCGAAATATGAAGCCATTGATTGTGGCTATGACGAGGCGCTTTTACTTGACGACCAAGGTTACGTGGCCGAAGCGAGCGGAGCTAGTTTCTTTATGATTAAAGATGGCGAGTTGATTACTCCGCCTAGCGACAACGCCTTAGTTTCCATAACTCAAAAAACGGTTATCGAAATGGCTGAGGACATGGGCATTAAAGTGACTCGTCGTCGCATTACGAGAGAAGAAATTTATATCGCCGATGAAGCGTTTTTGACTGGAACGGCCGCTGAGATCACTCCAGTCGCTCACATTGACGCAAGAGACATTGGCATTGGCTCTCGAGGAGAGATGACTGAAAAAATTCAAAGCGCCTACTTCGACATAGTGTTTGGTAGAAACGCCAAGTACGAGCATTATCTGACTTACGTAGATTAATAATATAGTTGTAAAAAAAAAATTAAAAAAAAGAGAGAAAACATGGCATCGGATATGAATGATTATTTCAACAAAAAAAAGAGTGAAGACAATGGGTCTCAAAAATCAACGGGTGGAAGTGGCGGTGGCGGACCAAAAGGTCCTCAAATGCCAAATATAGATTTTAAGATTGGTGGAAAGTCGGGAATAATTTATTTCATCGTTGCAGTCGTAGTTTTGCTTGTTTTGGCTAAACCTTTTACGATTATAGAGGAAGGACAACGCGGTATCTTAAGCACCAACGGAAAGTATCAAGATCAAGCGCTTTTGCCAGGTCTTCATTTCATAATTCCCATCATTCAAAAAGTTTATACAGTAGACACTAAGGTTCGCATCATAAATTACGCTTCTCGCATAGAGTCCAATACCGGAGCTTCGGGAATCATGACAAAACCGGCGGTTACGGTTCTTGACAAAAGAAGTTTACCCGTTTCCATAGAACTGACGGTGCAATACAGACTAAACTCTCAGTTTGCGGCGCAAACCATTTCCAACTGGGGTTTTTCTTGGGAAGATAAAATCATCAATCCAGTCGTTCGCGACGTAGTTCGCAACGTTGTTGGAAAGTACGACGCCGAAGCGTTGACGCAAATGAGAAACGACATTGCGGCTGAGATAGAACTAGGGATTAGAAAAAGCGTGGCAAGTCTTACAAACTCTCCAGCCGTGCTTCAATCGGTTCAGCTTCGCGACATCGTTTTGCCAACAAAAGTAAAAGAGCAGATTGAGCGCGTTCAAATAGCCAAACAAGAGGTTCAAAAAGCCGAACAAGACGTTCAACGCGTTAAACAAGAAGCGTTAAAACGCGCGGCCGAAGCCGAAGGCGTCGCGCAACAAGCTAGAATCGAAGCGAAAGGTAAGGCCGACGCCGTAACCATCGAAGCGGACGCAAAAGCCAAAGCGAACATATTAATCGCGAAATCCTTAACGAGAGAACTGCTAGAGTTGGAACAGTTAAAAGTTCAAGGAAAATTCAATGACGCGCTTCGTGAAAACAAAGACGCCAAAATTTTCTTAACTCCTGGTGGCTCAACTCCAAACATTTGGGTTGACACGAAAGATATCAAACAGAGAACAACAGCTAAATAATTATGCAAGAAATCATAAATAGAATAGACTGGGAGAAGATAGACCTTCTTCCGGTGATTGTGCAAGACGTTCAAAACAATGAAGTTCTCATGATGGCGTTTATGGATAAAGAAGCGCTTGAACTCTCTCTGAGTACGAAAATAGCCCATTACTTTTCACGTTCCAAACAGCGCATATGGAAAAAAGGCGAAAGTAGCGGACATATTCAAACCATTCACTCCTTTAACGTCGACTGCGATAACGACACTCTCCTGATTAAAGTGACGCAAGAGGGAGTGGCTTGTCATACTGGGCGTCGTTCATGTTTCTTTACGGAACTTGAGAGTGGCGAAATCACCTCTGAAGTGGAAATAAACGTTGATGAAGCTTACGGCGTCGTCGACACCCTTTACCACACGATACAAGAACGCAAAAACGCGGACCCCGAAAAATCATGGACCGCAAAACTTTTCGCCAAAGGCGACAACACAATTCTTAAAAAAGTCGTTGAAGAGGCGGGAGAGTTTTGCTTCGCGTACAAAGACGGCGATGAGAGCGAGATGGTTTACGAAGCGGCGGATTTGACGTACCACATGCTCGTCGCGCTCGCCGCTAAAAACGTCTCTCCCGATAGAATAAAGCAAGAGTTGGCGCGTAGATTTGACATAAGTGGAATTGCGGAAAAAAATTCAAGAAACGCTTAGATGAAGAGTAAGATAAGCGTGTTTCTTCAAGGATTAATCACTTATGATTACATTCTTTTTGGTAGCGTCTTCTTCTTGTTCTTATTTTTTATAATTTTAGCGATTCTTTTGAGAAGAAAGAGGGGTTTGGCGATCTTTATGATGACTCTCTCTTTCATAGCTATTTTTATTGGACCTTTTGTTGGATACGTAAAGATGCATGAGTATCTTTTTAAACACACAACTACGTTATTATCCCAAAAAAGGTTACTATTTACGCCAGCGATAGTTGTGCAAGGCAGTTTGAAAAATGAATCAAACTTAGATTTCCAAAGTTGCCTGATAACGGCTCACGTTCATAAGACTAGTAAGAATCAGCTCAAAAATTATATCTACTCGTTTAAGACGTTAACAAAAAAGTCGATGCTCAAAGAGGGCGTGTTAAAGGGCGAAGAAGTGGAATTTAAACTAATTATTGAGCCTTTTACATATACAAAAGATTATAACATTTCAATAGAAGCGAGTTGCAAATGACACTTTTTAATTACTGGCATTTCATAGTTTTAGCCATTATCTTTATTATGTTCGTTTACGGAGTCATATCATCTTTTAAGCAAACGCGCCCAAAAATGGTTATTTCAATGCTTATATCGGTTGTTCTCGTTACAGCTCTTTTTTCGGTTTTTTCTATAGTGGTCGTTGATAAATATACAAAAATAGTAAAACTTTACAAGCTTAAAAATAAACGATTGCTAAATATTGAAAAAATTATTTACACTGGAATAGTGAAAAATGAGGGGGAACACACTATTGGCGAGGTTGTTTTTGAGATAAAAATAGTCAACAAAGGTCATGCGACTGGAAACGTGAAAGGTGGTAGTTTTTACAAGCCAAGCGGTTTTTTTGATTTTTTTACTGGCGGATATAATTTAGATTTCAAGCCGCAATCCATTACAAAAGAGTTTGTCGTCGCTAAAAATTTAAAACCAGGCGCGGCGCAATCCTTTAGAGTCTATTT
>CALDOC010000511.1 GCA_937914675.1 uncultured Sulfurimonas sp. | reverse complement strand
GAAAGTATATATAAACGCGCGTTAGTTCAATGTTAAGGAATTATTTTAACAACGAGCGTGCTAGTTTTTTCATTTTTTTCTACATAAGAGCGGAAAGCTTGACGATAAGATAAAAGAAGCACCATTTATTGAGTATGAAATATTGGTAGAGACAAAAGCCTATAAAGAATCAGAAACGTAAAGATGCTGTTTAGAATACTTATTGCATTCCATAGTATACTAAGTAACATTCTTGTTTTAAAAGATAATTATTTTATAGTAATTTAGTTTATGTTATACATATTTAGACTCATTAGGGTATATTGTCGGACGATTAGAAGGTATTTCGATATAATTTCAAAAAAAATTCTAAGGAGCAAACAATGGTAATAAACATCAAAAATGAAACTGGTGGTTTTGAGTTCGTTGGTTCAAGAGGCGCTGGAGAAACAATACGAAAAATTATGAAAAAAGAACTTGATAAAAAAGATGGTATTGTTACTCTAGATTTTAGTGGTATAGAACAGGTGACTCAATCTTTTATAGATGAGTTTTTTGGTATTTTTGTAAGAGCTTTTGGAGTAGAGTACATCAAAGGTAGAGTTCGCTTAGTCAATGAAACGCAAGGGACAAAAGACACAATCAATTATGTTATTAAATACTCTATAAAGAAGACGGCTTAAAAAAAGTCTTCTTCATCCTCTAAATCATTCCATAAATAATTTCTTTTAAAATCATCCATAGAAAAGTTAATTTTAGCTTCGTCAAATTCAAAAGCGACCACTACGCCTTTCCAAGGCTCTACAAGCTTTTTTACAGAATACTTACCATTTACATATCTAACTAACGTATCATTAGAAATAATTACAAAACGACCATCTGTTTGTTGTAAGATATTTATCATGGCATACAAACCAAATCCAGCATTTTTCTCCTACCCATACATCTTTTGAACAGTAGCGGTTACACCCTTTTCCAATGCTTTGAAAATTGCCGCTTCTTCAGTGTGAATGTTATTATATTTTAGTTTGATATTACTAAGAATCCCAACACCTCTATCTGCAACTGCAAACTGTACTTTCTTATTTGTTTTATAGTATTGAGTCATAACATGCCCGTTTGAGTGCGCATGATCTGCAACATTATTCATAAGTTCTAAAAAAAGATACTGTAAATAGTCTCTTAAATCTTTTGTATCTATAGAACTTAATTCTCCAAAGTTCTGAATCATTATGTTTGTTAAATGAGTAGATATTTTTTCTAGCCCATTTCTTGTGATTACCTTTTCAACTGGACTGTATGAAGTATTTTCTTTATAGTTCATTGTTAACATATTATATAGGTAAACATTATTTGTTTCAAGATTAAAGCTTATATCGTCGTGATATGCACTCGTCATAGCTATAAAAACAGGTTCTACCCATTTTATGTCGTTAAACTCTTTGTTATTAGCATTAAACATTGATACGTACTGTTCAATATTTAATATTTTTATTTGCTTCATATTTAAAAGCCCATATCTACGACACTGACAATACGAGCCATCTTTACTACGATATAGTCACTATTTTCTTTATGAATAAATGCTATATATTCCATCTGTTGTCCTCGTATAATATATTTTCGAGAGATTAGAGGTGCTCAAAAGCTACTAGCAATTAATCACCTCAACCTTGATGGATTTAAAAGCGGCCGTCAAAATCAGTTCGTCGCTTTCGTCTCCGAAAATGTTGTTTATCTTTGAGTCCGCGTGATGGAAAGTGGCGAACAGCGTTTTTGGTTGAACTTTGTCCGTGAATTTTATGGTCAATGGATTTGTCTCTCCGTTCACCGTTTTTAAAATAACTTGTTTGCTCGTGAAATCAGCCGCGTCGCCCTCGTGAACTAGAAGCAAATCTTCGTCATACTTGTCGTTTAGCTTTGGACTTTTGCTCGTTTGCGCGGCGTTGTTGTAGTGGTAGATGCTTCTACCCGTGGACAAGTGATAGCCCGTCAAAGTTTTGTTGATTATCTCTTGAACCATTCCGCGGAGTTTGTATTGGTGGTAGTGAAACTCTCCCAGACCGTCATCCGTACGGAAATCTAGTTGATGCAAGATAGGCGTGTCTTCCGTGTGGACTGGCCATTGGAGTCCGCGTTTGCGATGCTTTTCAAGTCTTACGTACGAAGCGCCGCTAAAACGTCTGTACGCCACTTCGCGCACTTCGTCCCAAACGTCGTTTGAGCTTTTGTAGTTCGCCGTTCCGCCCATCTTGTTGTCAAGGATTTGGAGCACTTCCCAATCATCCGGCAAGTCCGATTTTACGAGCGGTTGCGAGAGGTGGAGTCTTCTCATGGCGTTTACGTAAACGCCCGTTTTTTCATACGCAGACTTCACGCCTACGACGATGTCGGCTCTTTTTGCGATGTCCGTCATGAAGAGTTCTTGAACGAAAATCAGTTCAAGCCGCTCAAACGCGCGGTCTATTTTGTTTAGGTTTGGATGGATGTGCGTCAAGTCTTCGCCAACGTTGATGACGGCTTTCACTTCGTCTCGCAACATGGCGTCGACGAGTTGAGGAGTCATAAGACCTATCTCTTTTGGCGTTTGATAATCTGGATCGTAATAAGGCAACATTCCCATGTCGCAAGTCCCTTGAACGTTGTTTTGTCCGCGAAGAGGCATAAGCCCCGCTCCCGGTTTGCCGACGTTTCCAGTCATAAGAGCCAAGTGAGTCATCGCCATGACGGCGTAACTTCCGTCTAAATGCTCAGTGATTCCGAGTCCCCAAAAAATCATGGACTTTTTCAAAGCGTACTCGCGAGCGACTTTTGGAATCATTTTCGCGAGGTACTCGTAACCCTCCACTCCTTCAAAATATTTCGGATTCGCGTAGGGGTCGCCCAAAATTTGCGCTTTAAAATTAAGGAAACCTTTCGTTCTGTCTTCTATGAAATGGTCGTCGTAAAGCTCTTCGTCTATGATGACGTAAGCCAACATGTTTAACACTAAAAGATTCGCTTCATGAGGGATGATTCCCTTGTATTTTGAAAATCTATGGAGTTTTATCTCTCTTACGTCAAAGGTCGCCAAGTTGTCATGTTCTCGCGCCACGTCCAAGATGCGATTGGCGATAATCGGGTGCGCTTCGGTCGTGTTTGAGCCGATTACGATCATAAACTCGCAGTTGTATATGTCGTTGAAAGGGTTTGTCGCGGCGCCCTCGCCTATGGTCATTCGCATGCCTTTGAGAGACGGCGAGTGGCAAACGCGAGCGCAGTTGTCCACGTGAGGAGAGTTGAGAGTGTGGCGGGTGAACTTTTGAAACAAGTAGGAACTCTCGCATGACGTTCTAGCCCCGCCTATCGAGCATACGGACTTTCTGCCATACTCGGCTTGAATCGTTTTTAGCTTCATCGTCGCGGCGGTCGTCGCGCCGTCTAGCGAAGTTTCGTACCACGTCTCGTCCAAATCGACCAAGGTTGAAGCGACCGCGTCTTTGATGGTGGGATTTTTGTCCAAAAAGTTTTTGCTGATTCTCGGTATGCGAAGCCTGTCCTCCGAATCCACGAAGTCGAAACCGTATTTGCCTTTAACGCATAACTTTCCTTGAGAAACCACCCCGTCCGGATGAGCGAAAATCTTTACGATTTTGTTCTCTTTTACGTTTACGTGAGCCGCGATATCGCAACCAACGCCACAATACGTACACACGCTGTCTATCGTCTCTAAATGTTCCATGAAAGCTGTCCTAGATTTAATTGATGAAGTTTACAATTCTTTGTCTTAAGAATGCTGGCAGTAAGTTTAGAGAAGAAATAATTAAATAAAATCTAAGGGGAAAGGCGTAAAATTCTTTCTCTTTTTCAATGGCGTTTTTGATTTTTTTCACGCCCTCTTGGGTGCTTAAGATAAAAGGCATCTCAAAATCGTTTTTGTCCGTCAGTTCGCTCTTTATAAAACCTGGCAAGATTGTTAGAACCTTTACGCCATGTTTTTTGTACTTGTATCTTACTCCCTCGGCGTAAGCGTTCAACGCCCTCTTCGACGAGGAGTAAACCTTGGAACTCGGCATGGAAAAAAGCGACGCAAGAGAAGAGACGAAGACAATCTTGCCACTCTTTTGTTCTAAAAATAGTGGCAGTAAAACCTCTAATATCGCATGATTTGAGAGAACGTTCACGTCATAAAGATTTTTAAACTCCGCTATTGTTGGGATATTGTTTGAATGACCCAAAGATACGCCAGCGTTAAGTATGACCATGTCAACTACGCCAATGTTTCTTATCTTCTCTTGTAAAAGAGGGAAATCAGTCACGTCGACCGCCACAACTTCAACGCTTTTGCATCTTGTTTGAAGTTCGTTTTTTAAATCTATTAGACGATTTTCACGACGAGCCAGAAGTACTAGCTCGGTTTCATCACTTGCGTATTGTCGCGCTAATTCCGCGCCCAAACCGCTACTAGCGCCCGTTATTAAAATTTTCATTTTGTTGTCATTTTTAAAATTGGCGTGAACTCTAATTCTGGATTGTCGATAAACTTTTTGCATCTTTCTTGATACAACTCATAGAGTTTACTTGGATTTTCACTTTGAAGTTTTGAGTATAGCGCGTACGCCTTATTGACATCGCCATCTCTAAAGCTTTTTGTCGCTTCAAGGTAAATTTTGATCTCAGCGTCGGATATGTTTTTATTGTTGCAAATAACCTCATGAATCTCAACCGCTTTGTTTTTTCCTTTAACTTCAACTAAATCGATGGGACGAATTTTGTACTCGTCCTTTAGAAGTAAAAAAGTGGCATGTGAAATCAAAATCTGCGCCCCATACTGTTTTGTCAAACCCTCCAAACGAGAAGCGAGATTTACGTTGTCTCCGATGATTGTGTAATCTGAACGCCCATAGGAACCCATGTCTCCGGCTGTTACTATTCCCGTATGAAGTCCTATGCCTATAGCTATTTCAACATCATAGATAGGCGTGATTTTTTTGTTTACGTCCACTAGCATCTCTATCTGCTCTATCGCGCTTACAAGCGCTTTGTCTGCATGGTTTTTCACCTCGACGGGCGCGTTCCAATAAGCCATGATGGCGTCGCCTATAAACTTATCTATCGTTCCATGGTGATTTACAATATTGTCAACCATAGGAGTCATGTACGCGTTAAGCATATGAATAAGCTTATCAGGCGAGCCAATTTTTTCAGAGATAGTTGTGAAACCTCTAATGTCGCTAAATAAAATTGTCGCTTCAATCTCACGCGAAGCGACTAAATCCTCTTCTGAATGTTCAAGAAGATACTCCATGACGGCAGGAGAAACTTTTTTGCCTAGCATCCTTTTTGCCTGCTCTTTTTGGCGAGAAGCGATGATATAGTCCACTCCTACGGAGAGAATAAGCGTTAACAGATATGCGACTAAAGGAAAAAGAAGATTAAGCACCACTCCATATTTAAAAAGCGACATAAAAAAGAGTTCAAAAAGTCCATATAAGCTTGCAACGGCGATTGGAATGATTAACCAAGATTTGATAAAAGAAAAAAACAGTAAAAAAACAATTACTATAGCCCAAATAATAAAAAGGTCATAGAGCGCCATATCCGCAGGTTTGTATAAAAAATCTCCACTTAATATATTGTCAAGCGCGTTGGCGTGAACCTCAACTCCGGCAATGGCGCTGTCAAATGGAATCGAACGCAAATCAAAGAGCCCAACCGCTGACGTACCCACTAAAATGAACTTGTTTACAATCTCTTTTTTATCGAAATTATCGCTTAAAATATCAGCGACGCTAATGTATTTGAAGTACTTTCCTTTACCTCTAAAATTGACGCTAAGTCGTCCAACGTTGTCCGTGGGTACGCTAAAGTCTCCAAAGTTTACGCTACTTACGCCAGCCTCATCACCAATAACCTCAACTTTTTGAGCGCCGCTATAGATGCGAATCATCTCTAAAACCAAGGATGGATATAAAACTTCATTATATTTCATAAGCAAAGGCACGCTTCTTATCATGCCGCCATCATCTGGAGTGTTGTTAAAAAAACCACTTGAGTACATCGAATCTTGCAGAGACTCTATGTTTAAGACGACGCCTTTAGGCTTTAATATAGTGTCTTTTTTCATATTTTTTTCTACAAATATAGCGGGAATCATGGGAGTGTTTTCTTCATCGGTTGTTTCAAAAGTAAATACGTAACCACCTACCACTGGCGTTGTACTCAGAGATTGAGCCAAAATTTCATCATAATTTTGAAGTTTTTGTTTTGACTTGCTGAAGAGATGGGCGAACCTATGAGGAGAACTTCTATCAGCTTCGGCAAATACAATATCCAGCCCAATTACGCCAGCCCCGCCATCACTGAGTTTATACAACAATTTAGCCACCAAGTCCCTCGACCAAGGCCACTGTCCATACTTTTTTAATGATTTTTCATCTATGTCGACGATTACTATCTTGTCGTTTTTAGGCAACTCGCCACGAATAACAAACAAAAAATCTCTCAATCGGTTGTCTAGTGAAAAAAAAGCTTGGGGCATAACTAAATACGCCCATGAAAGTAGCAACGCCAAAGTAAAGGCTAGTCCTACTTTAGTAAAAAAATTTTGCATCTAAGCTTTAATACCGTATTGGTCTATCTTCGCTGCCCGTATCTATTGTAAATGGTTCTGATGGCTGAGTAGTTGGAGTCTCTTCAATCAGCGCCTCAGCTACTGACTCAGCTACCGACTCAGTTAGCTCATGTTCAAGTTCCTCTATTATTTGAGTTATGTCCGATATGCTTTCCGTTGGAATCTCCGTTTCATCTAAAGAATCGACAACAATATCATTTAGCGCCTCTATATCTCGACTAAACGTTTGTGACTCTGGAGTTGAATCTACCTCCTGAGTTTCACCAGACTCTTGCGCTGAGTCCGGCTCTTCACTCATGCCAGACTCTTCATGAGAACTAGACTCCTCGCCGCCCGTCGACTCGTCCTTATCCGTCGACTCGTC
>CALDOC010000510.1 GCA_937914675.1 uncultured Sulfurimonas sp. | reverse complement strand
TTTATCGGTTTTAGAAGTTGAAAATCGCCATGAGATTTTGTTATCTGCTATAATTCCACTCAGATACATGAACTTATAAAGGCACAAAAGATGCGAGTTAGATTATCGGCTTATTTTAAAGATAAATTCATCTTGGTTCAATGGTACATGGAATTAAAAAACGGTGACGATAACGTGGCGTCTGAGAACGCGCTAATCGAGAATCAATTTAGCAATAAAATGATGGTGCTTAGGTTTGACGTCGTCCATCATGATTTCGTTTTAAATCTCGCTGAAACTTTTAAATACAAGTACCTTGACGAGACTATTTACATGGGAAGTAGGCAAAACTTCATTCAATACGTAAAAGATTACTTCACTCAAAGCGTAATTCAAGAGATGCTTGAAGCCATAATCGAAGATAGTAACGCGCGAGCGGTCGATAAAGAGAATTTATCAAAATATTTAGTAAAAAACGATAAACGTTTTAACGCTTCAAAATCATCATCAAGAGTCACTTATAGATACTCCCTCAACGAAGATGAAAACCATAGCTTAATTGAGGCGCTAAACTACTTAATCGACAAGTTTTCCAATGAAGGCGACAAAGAAACTTTGGAGAAGATCTCAAACTTAAAAAAAGTACTAAATAACGTTAAACTTATTGAACTATCTCAAAAGAAAACAAACGCCACAACCAAGGCTGTTGAAGTCAATAAAGAGAGAAGTAGAAGCAAGATACGAACCGCTTACGAAAAATTGAAAAAAGAGAACAAAAAAATCACTATTTACACCATCGCCAAAGAAGCGAAAGTCTCGCATCCGACCGCAAAAAAATATATAGAGATATTTCAAGAAGATTTAGTATAATTTGTTTAACATAATTTACTAAATTTCAAAACAATATTAAAGGCTAAAAATGGAACTAACTCTACTCATGAAATCTATGCTTGGATTGGTTATGATTTTAGGAATTTTAGTAGGCATACTATTGCTACCGACTAAATCCAAGCAAAAAAAGCAAGAAATAGTTGAAGAGAATCTAGAAGATTCGGAAATGGATGATGCAAATTTTGATGACTTAAGAAATATAATCAAGGATAAAAAAAGTTCTACGCAAGAGCTAGAAAGCGCTCTGGATTTAATCATAAAACGCCATGGAACGATGCGCAAAAAATTAGGCGTAAGAGCCCATCCCGATTCTGACGTTTACATGGATATAATGTTTAGAATTTGCCGACATCCAAATACGAATAAAAAGATCATTCTCAAATACAATCACGATCTAGAAAAGTTAAATCCAACGTACGCGAAGGAGATAAACGACGCTCTTATGAGAGGCTTAAACTCCAGAGGTTTTTAAAGCTCGCCGCGAGATTCAGGTCGCCACTCTGTTTCTGCCACTCTCTTTGGCTCTGTACAACGCGTCGTCTGTAAGCTTTATAAACTCTTTTACGCTTATGGCGCTCTCAGATGGATAAACGCTAGCGCATCCTACGCTAACGCTAACGAAAGGTGAAACGCTAGAAGATGGGTGTGGCATCTCTAAGCTCTCTACGGCTTGGCGAATATTTTTGGCGCTTTGATACGCTTCTTGCGCGTCGCAATTTGGGAGCATAATCATAAACTCCTCTCCACCGTATCTAGCGGCAAGCTCCCCTCCTCTCGCGCTATGCTTGTGAATCGTCGTAGCCACTTGTTGCAGGCATACGTCCCCTTCGCCATGCCCTAGAGCGTCATTGTATAATTTAAAATAGTCAATGTCTACCATGCAGAGCGATATTGGCGTTTTGCTTCTTATGGCGCGACCCCACTCCACGCCTAGTTGCGCGTCAAATTTGCGTCTATTTGATATTTGAGTCAAGGGGTCCAAAAAAGCGTACTCTTCCAACAATTTGGCTTGCTTGCGAAGACGCAGATGCGTCTGAACCCTCGCTTTAACGATTACAAGATGAAAAGGCTTTGCGATATAATCCACTCCGCCAAGACTAAACCCTTTAGCTTCGTCTTCGACCTCGCTTTTTGCGCTCACGAATATGACGGGGATGTCAGCCGTCAGAGTATTCTCTTTGAGCTCTTTACACACTTCGTAGCCGTCCATTTCCGGCATCATAACGTCTAGTAAAATAAGGTCGGGCTTATCCTCGGCATTCGCTATTTCAAGCGCTTTTTTCCCATTTGTCGCAATGCGCACGTCATACTCTTTGCTTAACGTCTTTGAAAGTATCTGAATATTTATGGGCGTGTCGTCAACGATTAATATAACGCCTTTTTTATCTTGAATTGTCGCACTCATGTTTCACCTTCCATCAATTCCATTAATTTGCCTATTTCCACCTGCGCTTTGTCGTATTCAAAATTTTCAAGCGCGTTTTGTAAACTCGTCCAAGGCGTAGTCTCGACATGAGCGCCTAAAGCGTCATGCAACTTATCGCTATCTTCTTGTTCAACCAACTGAGAATTTTTGAGTTTTTCAGATATGAAGTTTAACTGTTTTAATGCCAACTCATAATTATAAGAACTCTTTACTACGTTTTTCACCTCAACCAAAGAGGCTAAGGACGCGTTTAATCTTTGCAGTTCCTCGCATAAAGCGTCTAACGCAACGTCAAATCGATTTTTGAGTTCCAACTCCATGTCTCTT
>CALDOC010000509.1 GCA_937914675.1 uncultured Sulfurimonas sp. | reverse complement strand
CCGTCTCTTGTCCATTGAGCGCGCTAATCTCGTGAATGTATTTTATAACCGCTCTGTCTATGGGATCCGTGTGCATGTCTTTTACGAAACTACCATCAATTTTCACAACGTCGAAAGGAAGGCTTTTAAGGTATTCGAATGAAGCCATTCCAGTTCCAAAATCATCCAAAGCCAAGCCTATTCCAATGTTTTTTAGCCACGTGATAAACTCGTTCGCTTTGTTGAAGTTTCCTACCGCCGAAGTCTCCGTGACTTCGAGTTCCAGTTTGCTCCATGGAAAGTTGAAGTGAACGACGGCCTCTTTCACCTTCGCTTGAAAATCGGGATTCGTCAAAGAGGAACCAGCCAAATTAATGTGTACCGAATGAAGATTTTCAATGTGTTGCGGGTGCTTGGTAACCGTGTTCAAATAGCTCCACAAAACGAACGCGTCGATTTCCGCCATGAGTTGATGTTTTTGAGCCGTCGGCAAGAAGTCGTCAGGCGCCACGAAATTGTTCTCTTTGTCCCACATGCGAATAAGTATCTCGTAACTCACCTTGTCGGTTTCGTATTGAAGGGGCACTATGGCCTGGGCGAAAAGCTCAAACCTCGAAGGACCGTCCGAGAGAGCTTCTTTGACAAATGTTGAAGTTTCAAGTTCCCTGTTTAAAAGCAGCGTGACGTCGTCTTTTGGATTGAAGACGTAAAACTTGTTGCGTCCCATGGCTTTGGCGGCGTAAAGCGAGGAATTGGCTGTTTTGATCAACTCTTTGAGCGTGAATTGAAACGACTGAAACTCAACCAATCCAACGCTAGCCGAAACGCTATAGGCCTCGTTTTCCCAGACAAAGCGAAAGTCATTTAGTTTCTTAACGCTTTTTTCTAAAAAGTCCAAACCCTCCTCTTTGCTGGAGTTTTTTAAAAGCGCCATGAATCCATCGCCGTCCACTCTAGCGAAGATTGAGTTTGTTGGGATGATTTTCGCGTATTCGCTCACTATCATTTTGAGTAGCTCGTCGCCGGCTTGGTATCCGGCGGCGTCGTTTATGAGTTTGAACTGGTCGAGGTTGAGATAGAGCAGGTTGTAGTTTTGGTTGGACTCGTCCAAAAGCGCGGTCTGAAGCGCTCCTTCCATGTAAAATCTGTTTTT
>CALDOC010000508.1 GCA_937914675.1 uncultured Sulfurimonas sp. | reverse complement strand
CGCTAGACGCCACGTCGCTTTTTCCATCCACTTTTATAAACTTCATATCTCCAACCACTCTTCCATCGGTGTGAAATGAACTTTGGAGTTGCGTCTGCGTTAATGGCTTTAAAGTACGCAGTTCTTCGAGCTTGACGCGATACTCCACGTCAAAAGTTTGAGAAAACGGAGAATAATTTCCTTTTAGCAATATGGCGTTGTTTGCGTTTAACTCTAATAATACCTCAAACGAGCTCATGTCAAGCGTAAAGGTTTTAAGTTTTGAGTCCAATTTTGTCTGCTCTTTTATCTTCGACTCTATCGTAGGTTTTAGCAAATCGTTTCCAAACTGAGTAAACACAAGAGTGTAAACCGCCACAAACACCGTCATGACGACACCAAAAAACCAACCTAAATACTTCATACGCCACTCCTGAATTGATTCCAAAATAGTACTAAAATTATCATTAATTTTATGTTATTTTACACTTGATTCATATTGGCTCAACTTGAATGATTTAATTTACTAAAGTATTACTTGACATTGTTACACTCAATATGTATAATACCGCCATCTATTAAAAAAGGAGTCACTTAATCATTATGTCTAAAGAAGAAACTATAGAAGAAACCCTTCCTAGTGAAGAGGAATCGCAACAAGTCTTAGAAGTAAGCGTTGATGAAGCGGAGGCGGAAGCTTCAGCTGTAGAAAACGAGTTTGATCTTTTACAAGCTGAAATGGCTGAATTAAAAGACAAGTACGCTCGCGTTCACGCTGATTTTGACAATATCAAAAAGAGACTTGAACGTGAAAAGTATACGGCGGTCGAATACGCGAATGAAAAATTTGCAAAAGACATGATTCCAATCATGGATTCGCTTCAAGGCGCCATGAACTCAATAAAAGGCGACGCCGATAAAGCGGAACTGTTTGACAAGCTCAAAGAGGGAATCGAATTAACGCATAAACAGTTTCTAACGTCTTTAGAAAAGCATGGGGTAACGATGGTTGCGCATGACGAGCCATTTGATCCAAACATTCATAACGCCGTTCAAGCCGTAGAACATGCGGAAGTGGAAAGTGGACAAATAGTTCAAACTTTTCAAACAGGTTACAAATATAAAAATCGCCCTCTTAGAGAAGCGATGGTAATAGTCGCGAATTAATTCG
>CALDOC010000507.1 GCA_937914675.1 uncultured Sulfurimonas sp. | reverse complement strand
TAGCTGCGGCAAAGCGAAAAAATATTTTAGCTTCCATGACTAGACCTTATGTGGCAGACGCTTGGCATTTTGTTATTGGCGAAAATAATAGTTCGGGAATACTTGCTGATAAAGTTGGTTTTGCTTTTGAAAAACAAGTCTCCCCCTCAGGCTTAGTTGAATATATTCATCCCGGAGTCGCTATAGTAATCTCTCCAGAAGGAAAAATTACTCGTTATTTAAATGGCATCGATCAACTTCCTTTTGACGTTAAAATGGCTCTGTTAGAGTCCGCGGATGGAAAAGTTGGACCAACAATCGCAAAAACACTTTTATTTTGTTTCGCTTATGATTCAGACAATAAAAAATATGTTTTTATGTGGGAAAAAATAATTGGCATAATTATGTCCGTACTAGTATTTGGATTTTTCATATACTTGGCTAGAACGGGTAGAAAAGAAAAAAGTTATCAAAAAAAAGGAGAAATCGATGAGTAAATCGTATTTAGAGGCAGGCGAAACACACTGTGCAATTGGGCACCCAAAAA
Organism: uncultured Sulfurimonas sp.; assembly: GCA_937914675.1. Lineage (GTDB taxonomy): Bacteria > Campylobacterota > Campylobacteria > Campylobacterales > Sulfurimonadaceae > Sulfurimonas. Next base: position 3,105 of record CALDOC010000507.1, on the reverse strand, counting down.
CTGTGTTTTGGCAATGGATGTTAACGGTTGACCATAAGCGTATTGGGCTTATGTACGCAGCCGTTATTTTAACCTTCTTTGCCGTAGGGGTACTTGTAGCCCTTACAATAAGAATAGAATTATTTGCTCCTGGAGCGCAGATATTAGATGGAGACACGTATAATCAAGCGTTTACGCTGCATGGCGTAATCATGATTTTTCTTTTCATTATTCCAGGAGTACCAGCGGTATTTGGAAATATTGTAATGCCATTGATGATTGGGGCGAAAGACGTCTCTTTTCCTCGTCTCAACTGGTTCACGTTTTGGTTGTATATATTTGGAGCGTTAGTAGCGCTTACTTCATTATGGACTGGCGGTGGTTTCGCCGATACAGGTTGGACTTTTTACGCGCCATATAGTTTAAATACCAATACAAACGTTATCACGACTCTTGTGGCGGCATTTATTCTTGGTATGGCTTCAATTCTTACAGGTCTTAACTTTCTTGTAACAATTCATCGTCTTCGCGCTCCAGGTATGGACTTTTTTAAGATGCCTCTATTTGTATGGGGAATTTACGCAACGGCTTGGATTCAGCTTCTTGCGACTCCAGTCGTCGGTATTACGTTAATTCTCGCACTGTTAGAAAAAGTTTTTGGCATTGGTATTTTTGACCCGTCTAAAGGTGGAGATCCAGTACTTTTTGAACACTTATTTTGGATTTATTCTCACCCAGCTGTTTATCTTATGATTCTTCCAGCTTTTGGTATTATGTCTGAAATTATTCCAGTATTTTCTAGAAGAGAAGTTTTTGGTTACCGTACAATCGCTCTTTCATCTGCGTCAATTGCAGGTATTGGTTATCTAGTATGGGGACATCACTTGTTTACTTCAGGTATGTCAGATTTAGCTAAAACTATATTTTCATTCTTGACGTTTTTCGTCGCTATCCCAACTGGTATCAAGTTTTACGACTGGGTAGCTACGATGTATAAAGGTAAAATTATTCTTTCAACTCCTATGCTATGGGCTTTAGGAACGATGATTACATTTGTTATCGGTGGTCTTACAGGTGTAACTATCGCTATGATTGGCGCGGATATTCACCTTCAAGACACTTACTATACCGTTGCTCACTTTCATTACGCTATGCTTGGCGGCGTTGTATTCTTGCTTTTTGCTGGTTTACACTATTGGTTCCCTTTGATGTTTGGAAAAATGTACAATGAAACACATGCTAAAATCGCTTTTTACTTGAATTTTGTAGGTTTCAACATTCTTTGGTTCCCAATGTTCATCGCTGGATACCAAGGTATGCCAAGACGTTACTTTGATTATTTACCAGAGTTTCAAATTTATCACCAAATTTCATTTTTTGGCGCGCTAATTTTTATCGCTGGACTAATTTACATGTTTACAGTTTTGATAAAAGGTATCAAAAATGGAACGCCAAGTGGCTCGAACCCATGGCACGCGACTACGTTAGAGTGGCACTTGCCAAGTTCTCCTCCACCGTTGGAAAATCATACTAAGGTTCCTTACGTAGACTTTAGACCGTATGAATATCATCATGGTGAGCCAGTGGTTAAATTTGACTACAAAACTATGCAAAGGATTGACTAATGTCTCATGAATATGTGCCAGAAATCGCGATTGATCGCGATGGCAAAAAACATGAAGTTCAAGGTTGGCAAGGTGACTTTTACGGTGGTAAATTAGGTTTCTGGCTATTTATGCTAACGGAAGTTATGATGTTTGGAGCTATGTTCCTTACTCTAACTTATTATTATTCATTGCACCATCAAGACTTTATTGACGCGTCTTCTCACCTTAACAGATTGTTAGGTGGGACAAACACGGTTGTACTTCTATTTTCAGCGCTTACAATGGGTCTTGGTTTATTGAAAATGCGTACTGGCGATATAAAAGGTGCTAAACTGATGATATGGGCGACTATATTATTGGCAATAGTGTTTTTAGGCATCAAAGCCGTAGAGTGGAGAGAAGAGTATACTCATGGTATATTTTTAGGTCTTGACGCTTTACAATCAGGTAATGAACATTCTAGACCATTTGGTCAGATTTTATTTTATGGTATGTATTTTACAATGACGGGACTTCACGGTTTTCACATTATAATAGGTATTGGACTAATGTTATGGTTACTTAAGCGCATCAATGCAGGTCAAGTATCGACTGAGCACCATATTTTACATTTTAATATCGCTCTTTATTGGGATCTTGTACACCTTATTTGGGTATTTGTATTTCCATATTATTATATGATAGGAGCTGGAAATGTCCACTAATGAACATATTGATTATAAAGAACAAAGACTTGGTTATTATAAGGTACTTGTAGGTCTTTTATTATTAACAACAGTAACGTTTATTCAACCACACATGTTTTTGGAAAACTATACTTTTGTTACTCAGTTAACGATTGGCGCGATTAAAGCATGGTTGATTCTTATGTATTATATGCATATGAAAGGCGAAACGTTAATTGGCTGGACTGTTGCGTTTGCCGTTAGTTTAGTGGTTGTTTTCTTCGCTATTGTGATTACAGACGTCGATAGTTTTCAATATAAAGATGATAGTCACATTACTTCTCAGCCACATATAGAAGTTAATTATCATCACGAAGCGACTCAACATGAAGCAAGTCAACATGACGTTAGTCATACAACAACACACGAAAAATAAGGAGGAGATTAAATGTTAAACGGATTTGACTCACAAGCCGCCACGTTTGCAAAGGATGTAGATCAGGCGCTTTATATAAATTTGGTGTTTTCTATCATATTGGCTATATCTGTTTTAGGACCGATGCTTTTCTTTGCATGGAAATACCGCGCGAGTAACGTAAAAGATGAAAATATTGAAAATTTTGTTCATCATACTGGATTAGAAATAACTTGGACGGTTGTCCCAACAATCATGATGTTTATACTATTTTACTATGGTTACACGTCTATGAAAGTTTTAAGAACTATGCCAGACGTATCAAATGCAATTACTGTTCAAGTTGAAGGTAGTAAATGGAAATGGAGATATGAGTATCCTGCAAATGCAAATGGTTACGTTCACAAACTTGGTGGAGCTTTTACTAAGCCTGTGCAAG
>CALDOC010000506.1 GCA_937914675.1 uncultured Sulfurimonas sp. | reverse complement strand
TAGCTGCGGCAAAGCGAAAAAATATTTTAGCTTCCATGACTAGACCTTATGTGGCGGATGCCTGGCATTTTGTTATTGGTGAAAATAATAGTTCGGGAGTACTTGCCGATAAAGTTGGGTTCGCATATGAAAAACAAGTGTCACCATCAGGATTAGTAGAATATATTCACCCCGGAGTCGCTATAGTAATCTCACCAGAAGGAAAAATTACTCGTTACTTAAATGGCATAGATCAACTTCCATTTGACGTCAAAATGGCTCTAATTGAGTCTGCAGATGGAAAAGTTGGACCAACAATAGCAAAAACGCTTTTATTTTGTTTCGCTTATGATTCAGAAAATAAAAAGTATGTTTTTATGTGGGAAAAAATAATTGGCATAGTAATGTCAATATTAGTATTTGGATTTTTCATATACCTAGCTAGAACTGGTAGAAGAGAAGTAAATCATCAAAAAAAAGGAGAAAACGATGAGTAAATCGTATTTAGAAGTAGGCGAAACACACTGTGCTATTGGGCACCCAAAAAGTGTGTTTTGGCAATGGATGTTAACGGTAGATCATAAGCGTATTGGGCTTATGTACGCAGCGGTTATTTTAACATTCTTTGCTGTCGGGGTGCTAGTGGCACTTACAATTAGAATAGAATTATTTGCGCCAGGCGCGCAGATATTAGATGGAGACACATATAATCAAGCGTTTACGCTTCATGGCGTAATTATGATTTTTCTTTTCATTATTCCAGGAGTGCCCGCAGTATTTGGAAACATAGTAATGCCACTTATGATTGGGGCTAAAGACGTATCTTTTCCACGTCTTAACTGGTTTACGTTTTGGTTGTACATATTTGGCGCGATAGTCGCCCTTACTTCATTGTGGACTGGTGGCGGTTTTGCCGATACAGGTTGGACGTTCTACGCCCCATATAGTTTAAATACTAATACAAACGTAATCACGACGCTTGTTGCCGCTTTTATTCTTGGTATGGCTTCAATTCTTACAGGTCTTAATTTTCTTGTAACCATTCATCGTCTTCGCGCTCCGGGTATGGACTTCTTTAAGATGCCTCTATTTGTATGGGGAATTTACGCAACGGCTTGGATTCAACTTCTTGCAACTCCAGTCGTCGGTATTACGTTGATTCTCGCATTGTTAGAAAAAGTTTTTGGAATCGGTATATTTGACCCATCAAAAGGTGGAGATCCAGTACTTTTTGAACACCTATTTTGGATTTATTCTCACCCAGCGGTCTATCTTATGATTCTTCCAGCATTTGGTATCATGTCTGAAATTATTCCAGTGTTTTCAAGAAGAGAAGTTTTTGGCTACCGTACGATCGCTCTTTCATCAGCTTCAATCGCGGGTATTGGCTATTTGGTATGGGGACATCACTTGTTTACTTCAGGTATGTCAGATTTAGCTAAAACTATATTTTCATTCTTGACGTTTTTCGTCGCTATCCCAACTGGTATCAAGTTTTACGACTGGGTAGCTACGATGTATAAAGGTAAAATTATTCTTTCAACTCCTATGCTATGGGCTTTAGGAACGATGATTACATTTGTTATCGGTGGTCTTACAGGTGTAACTATCGCTATGATTGGCGCGGATATTCACCTTCAAGACACTTACTATACCGTTGCTCACTTTCATTACGCTATGCTTGGCGGCGTTGTATTCTTGCTTTTTGCTGGTTTACACTATTGGTTCCCGTTGATGTTTGGAAAAATGTACAATGAAAAACACGCGAAAATCGCTTTTTACTTGAACTTCGTAGGTTTCAACATTCTTTGGTTCCCAATGTTTATCGCTGGATACCAAGGTATGCCAAGACGTTACTTTGATTATTTGCCAGAGTTTCAAATTTATCACCAAATTTCATTTTTTGGCGCGCTAATTTTTATCACTGGACTAATTTATATGTTTACAGTGTTGATAAAAGGCATTAAAAATGGAACGCCAAGTGGCGCGAATCCATGGCATGCGACTACGCTAGAGTGGCATTTGCCGAGTTCTCCTCCACCATTGGAAAACCATACTAAGGTTCCTTACGTAGACTTTAGACCATATGAATATCACCATGGCGAGCCAGTGGTTAAATTTGATTACAAAACTATGCAAAGGATTGACTAATGTCTCATGAATACGTGCCAGAAATCGCGATTGATCGCGATGGCAAAAAACATGAAGTTCAAGGTTGGCAAGGTGACTTTTACGGCGGCAAGTTAGGTTTCTGGCTATTTATGCTTACGGAAGTTATGATGTTTGGAGCTATGTTCCTCACTCTTACTTACTATTTTACGTTACATCATCAAGATTTCATTGACGCGTCTTCTCATCTTAACAGATTGTTAGGTGGGACAAATACGGTTGTACTTCTATTTTCAGCGCTGACAATGGGTCTTGGACTTTTAAAAATGAGAAGTGGCGACGTTAAAGGCGCAAAACTGATGATATGGGCGACTATATTGTTGGCATTAGTGTTTTTGGGCATTAAAGCAGTGGAGTGGAGAGAAGAGTATACTCATGGAGTATTCTTAGGACTAGACGCCTTACAATCAGGCAATGAACACTCTAGACCTTTTGGTCAAATTTTATTTTATGGTATGTATTTTACTATGACTGGACTTCACGGTTTTCATATTATCATAGGTATTGGTCTTATGTTATGGCTTCTTAAGCGCATTAACGCTGGAAAAGTGTCAACAGAACACCATATTTTACATTTTAATATTGCTCTTTATTGGGATCTAGTACACCTTATTTGGGTATTTGTATTTCCATATTTTTATATGATAGGAGCTGGAAATGCACACTAATGAACATGTTAATTATCAAGAGCAAAAAGGTGGATACTATAAGGTACTTATAGGTCTTTTACTATTGACGACTGTAACGTTTATTCAGCCGCACATGTTTTTGCAAAGTTATACGTTTGTTACGCAAATAATGATTGGCGCGATAAAAGCATGGTTGATTCTTATGTACTATATGCATATGAAAGGTGAGACTTTGATTGGGTGGACCGTCGCCTTTGCCGTTGGTTTAGTGGTTGTTTTCTTCGCTATCGTGATTACAGACGTTGGTAGTTTTCAATTTAAAACTGACAGTCATATCACTTCACAACCGCACATAGAAGTGAATTATCACCATGAAGCGACTGAACATGAAGCAAGTCAACATGATGCTGGTCATACAACATCACACGAAAAATAAGGAGGAGGTTAAATGTTAAACGGATTTGACTCACAAGTTGCCACATTTGCAAAAGACGTAGATCAGGCGCTTTATATAAATTTAGTGTTTTCTATCATATTAGCTATATCTGTTTTAGGACCGATGGTTTACTTCGCATGGAAATACCGCGCAAGCAACGTAAAAGATGAAAATATTGAAAATTTCGTTCATCATACGGGATTAGAGATTACATGGACTGTAATTCCTACTATTATGATGTTTACGCTATTTTACTATGGTTATACTTCTATGAAAGCTCTTAGAACAATGCCAGACGCATCAAATGCAGTTACTGTTCAAGTTGAAGGTAGTAAATGGAAATGGAGATATGAGTATCCCGCGAATGCAAATGGTTACGTTCACAAACTTGGTGGAGCTTTTACTAAGCCTGTGCAAG